>NZ_JBTKTG010000008.1:0-42760 GCF_054456995.1 Mycoplasma tracheobuteonis
TTAAAAGTTAATGTATTCAGACATTTTAATGAATTATTTAATTACTATTCAGTTTTCAAAGAATATAAACGCGATTTCGCGTTTTTTTATTTTTGAAAATAATATATAATTACGCTGTAATATGAAAAAGGGGATATTTTGCGTACTTTACTATTTAAAATAAAGAATCAGTGGAATAATTTTTGAAATAATAAAGAGCTCACTAAAAAGATTATTTTTACATCATTTTTATTAATAATCTATATCATGGGTACCACTATTACTGTACCTTTTGTACAGCTACAAAAAGACAGTGCTATGGGGGAAAACTCATTTTTAAACACACTTAATTTAATAGGTGGTGGAGGGCTTAAACAATTCTCATTATTTGCATTAGGGATAAGTCCATTTATTAATGCTTCACTTATAATGATGATTTTACAATCTAAGATTTTCCCACCTATCTACAAGCTCAGTCAGAGTGGACCACAAGGTCGGAGAAAAATAAATGTTATTACAAGATTTTTAACTCTTATAATTGCATATCCACAAGCTGTTTTCTTACTAAAAACACTTACTACAGGTAATAATGCATTTATTAGAATTAACTTAGCTGGAACAAACATTTCAGAAGGAACACTTGTTTACTTTGTTTTACCTGTGATTCTAACAGCAACATCATTATTTGCTCTTTTTATTTCCGAACAAATCACAAATAAAGGTGTAGGGAATGGAACAAGTTTAATTATTTTTACTGGTATTGCAGCTAGAATTCCGTTCCAATTTCAACAAGCATTTCTTCACTACATCGGACCTGACGTATCAAAATTATCAAGTTCATTAGTGGGAATTGTAAACTTTACAACTTACATTCTTGTTTACTTGATTATTATTATGATAATCGCAATAGTTTATACGGCAGAAAGACACATCCCTATACAACAAATCGGTGCAGGAAGATCAAAGAGTAAAAAAGAAATGGGTAACTTACCTATTAAACTAAATCCGGGTGGAATTATGCCTATTATTTTCGCAATGATGGTGCTTTCATTTCCTACAATGATTACTAATTTACTCCCTGATACAAGTACATCAAAACAATGAATTAATCAAAATTTACA
Organism: Mycoplasma tracheobuteonis; assembly: GCF_054456995.1. Taxonomy (NCBI): domain Bacteria; kingdom Bacillati; phylum Mycoplasmatota; class Mollicutes; order Mycoplasmatales; family Mycoplasmataceae; genus Mycoplasma; species Mycoplasma tracheobuteonis. Next base: position 1,101 of record NZ_JBTKTG010000008.1, read on the forward strand.
ATTCACTCAACCTATTGGATTTACATTACTATTAGTAGTTATATTTGCTTTCTCATTAGTAATGGGAATCCAACAATCTAAAGTTGATAAAATTGCTGAAGACTTTGCTAAAAATTCCACATTTATTCCTGGGGTTAGACCTGGAGAAGAAACACAAGACTATTTAATTGCTATAGTATTTAGATTAAGTGTGTTTTCATCAATTTACTTATTAATTTTAGGTGGTATGCAATTCGTTGAAATTATGGCAGGAATTTTACCTAGTGTAATTTCATTTGGTGGTACAGGACTTATGATTTTAGTAAGTGTATCACTTGAAACTGTAAGCCAATTACAAGCACGTAGAAAGACATATAGATTAGCTAAAGCTAAAAGAGAATCAATGAAGAACATTGAAGATTATGAAGCTAATAATGTCGAAGGACTTTTATGATAAACAATTTAAAAACTAACATTATTTTTATGGGACAACCTGGAGCTGGAAAAGGTACTGTCGCATCTTTAATCGCAAGTAAGAGTAATTTAATTCATGTTTCAACAGGAAACATATTTAGAAAAGAAATAGAAGAAAAAACTGAATTAGGATTAAAAGTAAAAAATATTGTTACAACAGGTGGTTATGTTCCTGATGAAATTACAAATGCAATCGTTAAGAATGCTTTAGAAAAATTAAAAAATGAAAATAAATATTTTATTCTTGATGGTTTTCCAAGAACAATAGCTCAAGCTGAATTCTTAAAATCTTTAAAAGAATTTAACTTTATTGTTGTAGAACTACAAGTCGATAAATCAATTATCTTAGAACGTTTAAGTGGAAGAAGAACATGTTCAAAATGTTCAGAAAGTTACCATGTAAAATTTAAGCCTTCTAAAGATAACGCTACATGTGATTTATGTGGTGGTGCTCTAGTTCAAAGACAAGATGATACAGAAGAAAGAATAGCTCACAGACTTGATTTATATGAAGAACAAACAAAACCATTATTAGACTATTATGCAAATTTAAACGAATTAAATGTTATAGATGCATCACAAACCCCTGATTTAGTGGCGGATAAAGTTCTTAAGTTAATTCAAAAAAATGATAAAATATAAAAACTTTAGAAGAAGTAGAAAGGATTTTTATTATGATAACTATTAAAAATCCGGCAGAAATTGAAAAAATTTCTAAATCCTGCAAAATCTTGGCAGAAGTTAAACAAGTTATTTGAGACTTTGTAAGACCAGGTGTTTCTTTAAAAGATATTGATCAATTGGCTTTTAAAGAAATAATAAAAAGAGGAGCTAAACCTGCTTTCAAAGGGTTATATGGCTTCCCTGCTACAGCATGTATATCTGTAAACGAACAATTGATTCATGGAATACCTAGTGACTATGTTTTAAAAGATGGAGACTTACTCAGTGTTGACTTAGGTTGCATTTGAGAAGGATACAATAGTGATAGTGCATTCACAAAAGGTGTTGGAACAATTTCAGTATCTGATCAAAAATTAATCGATGTAGCAAGAGATGCATTTTATGCTGGCTTTAACGCTATCAAAAAAGGTGCTAGAGTTGGTGATATCTCTTATGCTATTGGTCAGTTTATTAAAAAGAATGGTTACTACACACCATCAGAATTTTGCGGACATGGGATTGGTCGTGCATTACACGAAGATCCATATGTTCCTAATGATGGTAAAAAAGGTACAGGCCCATTATTAAAAGATGGCATGGTAATATGTATCGAACCAATGATTACACAATATCCTAAAATAAAGGTACTAAAAGATGGATGAACTGTAGTCAGTGCCGATGGAAGTAAAAATTCACATTATGAGCACACAGTGTTAATTAAGAATGGTAAAGGTATCATTCTTACGAAAGGAATTTAATTGGCTAAAGATGCAATTAAACTAACAGGCGTTGTTAAAGAAGCTTATTCAACAGATGATTATTCAGTTGAATTAGAAAATGGCGTAGTAATTAAAGCACACATCTCAGGTAAAATGAGAGTAAATCACATTAGAATATTACCTGGAGATGCGGTAGATGTAGAAGTAAGTCCTTATGATTTAACACAAGGGCGTATTACATACAGACACAAATAAAAGGAGAACTAATGAAAGTTAGAGCAAGTGTTAAAAAAATGTGTAAAGACTGTAAAATTATCAAACGTAAAGGAATTATCCGTGTAATTTGTGAACAACCAAAACACAAACAAAGACAAGGATAAGAAAGGGAAATTAAATGGCTAGAATTTTAAACGTTGAAATTCCTAACAATAAACGTGTTGTTATCTCATTAACATACATTTATGGAATTGGAAACTCATTAGCAAAAGAAATCTGTGCTAAAGCAAACATCAACGAAGATGCTCGTGTAAAAGATTTATCAGAAGAAGAATTATCAAGAATCCGTGAAATTGCTAAAGAATATACAACTGAAGGTGACTTACGTAGAGAAGTAAGTTTAAACATCAAACGTTTAATGGAAATTAAATGTTACCGTGGAATGAGACACCGTAAAGGATTACCTGTTCGTGGACAAAGCACAAAGAAAAATGCTCGTACACGTAAAGGGCCTAGAAAAACAGTTGCTGGAAAGAAAGGTAAATAATCATGGCACGTAAAACAAAGAAAAAGAACATTACAAGTGGTGTTGCACACATCCACTCAACAAACCAAAATACAATTGTTACATTTGCAGATGAAAATGGTAATGTTATTGCTTGATCATCAGCTGGAGCAATTGGATACAAAGGTACAAAGAAGAAAACTCCATATGCAGCTGGATTAGCTGCACAAGCTGCTGCTGAAGCTGCTAAAGAACACGGAATTAAAACAGTTAAAGTTGAATTAAAAGGACTTGGAGCTGGTAAAGATGCTGCAAGAAAACAAATCGAAGTTAGCGGAATTACAGTTACAGAAATCAAGGACGTTACACCAGTTCCACACAACGGAACAAGACCTCCAAAACGTATTTTAAAACGTGAACGTATGAAGAAATAATTCGTAACTAAAGGAAGGTACAAAAAATGGAAAAATTTAAAAAACCAAATTATTTAGAAAAACCACAAATTAGAGAAACTAGTGAATATGAAACTACATTTTCTTTACAAGGTTTAGAAAGAGGATATGCTAACACATTAGGAGTTGCACTTAGACGCACACTTCTATCAAGTGTTACAGCATTAGCACCTTTCTGTGTAAGAATTGAAGGTGTTACACATGAATTCCAAACTATTAAAGATGTAGTTGAAGATGTACCAAGTTTATTTATGAACCTAAGAAAAGTTAGATTCACATATGATGCAAGTCAAGTTCAAGATAACGATATTATTAAAGTTGTATTAACTTCAGATGCAGTTGGACCTGTTACAGCAAGATCATTAAAAGTTGTAAACAATCCAAGTGTTCAAGTATTAGATAACAATGTTTATCTAGCAACTGTTTCAAGCGAATCAGCTCTTCATTTAGAATTATATTTACGTCCAGGACGTGGATATATGTCATTTGATGAAAACAAAGCTTATGTATCTAAGAGAGAAGCAGAATTAGCTGCTTTAACAGATATCAAGAAAGTTAACTTTATTGCTATCGATTCAAACTTCTCTCCTATTACAAAAGTTGCATATTCAGTTTCTGAATTAAACTCATCATCTCCTAAATTAGAAGAAAAATTAGACTTTACAATCCACACAGATGGAACTGTAAAGGCAAAAGATGCTATTAAATCAGCTGCTGAAATCTTAATTGGATTATTCCAAGTTATAGGTGCAGTTGAAGACATGAAACTTGACATTTTTGAAGAAGAACAACCAAAAGTTGAAGAAAAAGAAGAAGATGATTTAGATATTGCTCAAATGGGACTTTCAGTTCGTTCAGCAAATGCTCTTAAGAGAATTAAGAGAACTAAACTATCTCAAATTAAAGAACTTACTTTCAACCAATTAGAACAAACTAAAAACTTAGGTAAAAAATCTATTCAAGAAATCATAGACAAATTAAAAGAATATGGTTACGAATTAAAAGAAGGAGATGAGTAATATGGCAAACCCAACTCAAATTTATTCACGTGATACAAAATGAAGAAATGGTGTAATGCGTTCATTAGTGAGCGAATTATATGTTAACGGAAGAATCGTTACAACTTTAACAAGAGCAAAAGAAGTAAGAAGACACGCTGAAAGAATGATTCAAAAGGCTAAAAACCCAACATTAGCTAACAGACGTGCAGTTGCTGCTTATTTACGTCCAATCCAAACAAAAGATGGAAAAGAAGTATTAAAATACTTATTTGAAGATATTGCACCAAAATATGCTGAAAGAAATGGTGGATACACAAGAATTATTAAATTACCTCGTCGTCAAGGTGATTCAACACGTATGGCAATTATTGAATTAGTTTAATTTTACAAACTTTAATTACACGCATTAGTACTTATCGGATAATAAGATAAGTACTTTTTTATAGCAAGCATTTAGCTATGCTAAATTACACAATAATTGGTATAATTTAGCTATTAATTAATTACTAGAGAATTAAAGAAAACATAAAGATAAAAGTTGAAATATCAACATTTAAAAGGAGAAAGAATGAACCAAAAAGTTTTAGTTATTAATGCTGGAAGTAGTTCAATCAAATTAAGCTTATTTGATAAAGAATCATTAGAACTTTTAGCTAGCGGTATTGCTGAAAGAATTACTCTTCCAGAAGGAAACATAGTTTTAAAATATAATGGTGAAAAATATGAAAAAACTGTTGCTATGCCTACACATAAAGAAGCAGTTAATGAACTATACAAATTAATGCAAAAAATTAATTTAATTTCAAACCCTAATGAAATCTCAAATATTGGTTTTAGAATCGTGCAAGGTGGAACTTACTTTGATCGTACAACAAAAGTAACTGATAAAGAAATTGCATTAATCGATGAATGTTCAATGTATGCACCTTTACATAATCCAGGTGCTGTACAAGCTATCTTAGGTTTTAGAGAAGTTTTCCCTCATGCAAAATTATCAGCTGACTTTGATACAGCCTACCACACAACAATTAATAAAGTAAACTCTACATATGCTATTCCTAAACATTTAACAGAAGAATATAAAATTAAACGTTACGGTGCGCATGGTATCTCACACCAATATATCGCTGAAAAATTAGCTGATATTTTAGGAAAAGAAACTGTAACATTTGTTAACCTTCACTTAGGAAATGGTGGAAGTTTATGTGCTATTAAAGATTCTAAATCATTTGATACCTCAATGGGATTAACACCACTTGCAGGAATTATGATGGGAACAAGAAGTGGAGATATTGATCCTTCTATTCATGAATTTGTATGTAAACAAACAGGAATGAGCATTGCAGAATTTACTAATGTCTTAAACAAACAAAGTGGATTATATGGTGTTTCTACAGTTTCAAGTGATATGCGTGATATTACATCAGCAGCTAGAAACGGAAATGAAGATGCAGCCTTTGCTTTAGAATTATATGCACAAAAAATCGCTGACTATACAGCTTTATATGCTAACAAAATTGGTGGAAATCCAGATGCTATTGTGTTCACAGCAGGAATTGGTGAAAATGTTGCATTAATAAGACAAATGGTTGTAGATAAACTATTTTTCAAAAACATTAAACTAGATAACGAAGCAAACACAAGCTCATTTGATGATTATGCGCTTATTTCTTCACCTGATAGTGAAGTTAAAGTTTATGTAATCCGTACAAATGAAGAACTTGTTATTGCACGTAATGCTTTAAAAATTTATGGTGAATAATAAAATAGCCTTGTATGCAGGATCGTTTGATCCTTTTCATCAAGGACATAGCTCAATTGTGGATAAAGCTACACAATTGTTCGATAAAATATATATAGTAATTACATGAAATCCTGATAAAGATAATTTAGATCGTATTGATCAAAATTATACTTATATAAGCAAGCTTTATCAAGATAACCCACAAGTTTATGTAATTGCTAATAAAAATAAATTAACTGCTCATTTAGCACAAGAATTAGGTGTTAAATGACTAATTCGTAGTGCAAGAAATGATTTAGACTATAACTATGAATTAGAACTTGCTTGTGGAAATAAAAGTCTAAATCATGAGCTTGAAACAGTTTTGATACTACCTGACTGTAATAAAGTTCAATATCAATCAAGATTACTCAGACATAAGGAAAAATTCAATGTTTAAATTCGTTAAATCAGCAACTAAAAAAGAAAATTGATATGAGCACCCTTACAACGAAATCGCCTTTTGAGGTAGATCGAATGTAGGAAAAAGCTCATTAATAAATACTATCGTTTCAAATAAAAAGCTAGCCAAAGTTTCTAAAACACCAGGTAGAACTCAATTACTAAACTTCTTTCAAAATGAATTTGGAGCAGTTTTTGTTGATTTACCAGGATATGGTTACGCAAGAGTGTCAAATACTCAACTAGTTGAAATGAATAAAATGATCGATGAGTATATAATTAATCGTAGCAATCTCAAATGTCTATATTTATTAATTGATGCTAGACACGGGATTACTAAAACTGATATTGAACCAATAGAATTTTTAAATCGTGTAGGTGTAAACTTTAAGATTGTTTATACAAAAGCTGATAAACTTAAACAAAAAGAAAAACATCAACTTTTAAAAGATATTCAAGCATCAAGACAACTTTATGGACCATTTCAATATTTTATTGTTTCAAGTGAAACTAAAACAGGTATCAATGATCTAATTAATGATATCAACGACACTTTATCAGGAGAAAATTATGAAGAAAAGTAGCAAATTATTCATAGCATATGGAATTATTGGAGGATTTGCTTTAGGAGGTATTATCGGAACTTCTATCGCAATTAGCCAACAAAAAAGAACTTTAACTATTGCAGAAACATTAGATAAATATACTTTAAATAAAACTGCTTCATTAGAACAAGAAAAAACTCTAGCATCTAAATATGCAACTAGTCCTTTAAATATTAAGAGTGAATGAAATTCAGCTGCCTGAAGCAAAGAATTAATTCTAAAACAACTTATTACACGTGAAGATGTAGAAAATAAGAAATTTGCAAAAAACTTTTATTTATATAATGGAGCTAAACCTTTAAAAGCAATTTTTAATGAGAAACAATGTGAATTAATTACATTTAAGTCATATGCAAATGACGTTGAAGGTGTTTTATACTTACAAGTTACTTATCCAGTTACTGATGAAATGAAAGCTCAAGATCCAAAATTGGGTGACAATATCGTTAAAGTATATTCACTAGGAGGATTTTCTAAAATAGCTGAATATAATCCTTATGCAACAAGTAACACAATTATTGTTACTGCAAAAAGTGCAGATATCAAAAAAGATTTTGAAAATGTAGCTAAATTCAAAGAAAGCTATGAAGCAATGCTAAAAAATACTGAAGCTAATGCAAAACAAACTTGATTTGAAAAATACTTTAATTTTGATTTATCACCTGTTACGGCATTATCATTTAATCAACTTAATCTTACTTTCGGAGAAAATGATTCAGTTACAATTCACTATACATATGGCTACAAAGTTTTAGCAGCTACAAAAGATCAACTTGATAAAGTCGAAGAACAATACCCTGAAAATGATTCACAAGGCAGTGAAACTTTTAATGATTTATTTAAAGCAGTCGAAAGTACTCAAGCTTAAAATTATGCCTATTTTTAGGCATTTTCTTATACCTTAATACAAGGTTTAAAAGAATAAAAATCAATATTTTATAAACTTTAGCCCCTAATTTTAGGCAAGAAATAAATTTTTTAAAAACTTGTTATTAGTGGTAAAATACATATATAAAATCTTATAGGAGTATTATGAAAATTACTGATAAAAGAACTAAATTAGTAGCTACTATCGGTCCATCAAGTGATAACTATGATATGTTACTTTCACTTGTGGAAAATGGTGTTACTACAATTAGAGCTAACTTTAGCCACGGTTCACATGAAGAACAATTAAACAAATTTAAATTAGGAAAAAGAGTTTCTCAAGAACTTAGAATCCCTGTTTCATTAATGTTAGACACAAAAGGACCAGAAATCCGTATTGGAAAAATGAAAGATGGTGCTCAAGTAGTACAATCAGGTTCAGAAATCTTAATTCACACAACAAGTGATAAATACCAAACATTAGAAGGTACAGCTACAGAAATTACAGTTGCTTACGATATGGCACAAGATTTAGTAGTTGGAAACCAAGTTTTAATCGATGATGGTAAACTTTCAACAGTTGTTACAGAAGTAGGTAAAGGATACGTTAAAGTTAAAGCTGAAAACACACACAAATTAAAGACAAACAAACGTGTTAACTTACCTGGTGTTGACTTCTCATTACCATTCCTAGCTGAAAAAGACATCAACGATGTTAAATTCGGAATTGAAAATGGAATTAACTATGTAGCAGCTTCATTCGTTAACTCAGCTCGTAATGTAAAAGAATTAAGAAAATTACTTGATGAAAATGGTGGAAGCCACATTCAAATTTTCTCAAAAATTGAATCTCACTTAGGATGTGTAAACATCGATGAAATTATCGAAGCATCAGATGGTATTATGGTTGCTCGTGGAGACTTAGGTCTTGAAATCCCTTACTACGATGTTCCATACTACGAAAAAATGATGATCAGAAAATGTCGTGAAGCAGGTAAACCAGTTATTGTTGCTACACAAATGTTAGACTCAATGGAAAACTCACCACACCCAACACGTGCTGAAGTTACAGACGTTTACTACGCAGTTGAATTAGGTGCTGACTCTACAATGCTTTCAGGAGAATCTGCAAACGGATTATTCCCTCTTGAAGCTGTTAAAACAATGGCTGCTATCTCAAGAAGAGCAGAAAAAGAATTCTACGCAAGAAACTACTACGACGTTCAATTAGAAAAAGTTTGAGCAAACTCAGATCAATCAAACAAACGTTCACAAATTGCTTACAAAATTGCTGAAAAAACAAAAGATGGAAAATACAAATTTGTTGTTACATTATCAAGAACAGGAACATTATTAAAAGAAGTTGCTAAATTTAGACCAAACTCAACAATTATTGGTGTAGTAAACAACCCATTATTAGTAAATGCTTTCGGTTCATATTCAAGTGTATGAACATCTGTTGACTCAGAAGCTTTATTCCCATTAATTAAGAAAGATCACGAAAATGCTGTTACAGCTCTTGAACCATACGGAATTCAAAAAGGTGATCAATTCTTAGTTGTTGAAAACGATGTTATTACAGAACACGTTGTTAAATAATAACTATTTTAAATATTCGCTAAATAGCGGATATTTTTTTATTTAATGTTATAATTAAGCTAATTAATAAACAATTAATTTTTCATACAATCACAAAAATAATACAACAGGAGAAAACAATGAATAATGTTAATATTTTTGCCTTAGGTGGGCAAGATGAAAATGGTAAAAACTGTTATGTTTTCGAACATAATGAAGATATTTACATCATAAACGCAGGTGTAAAAGTTCCAATCGACGCAAATAACGGAGTTGATACTTTAATTCCTGATTTTACTTATTTAGTCAAACATAAAGATAAGATTAAAGGTATTTTTATCACTGATATTAAGAACGAAACATTTTCTGCATTACCTTGACTATTAATGAAAATTCCTAATTTACAAATCTATACATCAGCATTTAATAAAGTTATGGTACTTGAAAGAATTTCTAAATATGGAATTGATCAAAAAAGCTTCAAAATTCAAACTTTAAGAGGAAAAACTAAAATAGGTTCAGTTGATGTAATACCTTTTAATTTAACTGGTTCTATGCCTGGAAATACCGGATTTAACTTCTCAACTCCTGATGGGGATTACTTATTTATGTTTAACTATGTAGAAGGTGATCTAGGAATTTATGGTAAAACCAATTTTAGAGCTTTAGCTAACTATTTTAGTCATAAACCAATTATTGGACTAGTAACAGATGCTGGAAGAAGTAATGTTTCAGGACGTGCTATTGATAAATATAAATTTAATCCTAAATTAAATACTGCATTTGAAAAAACACCTAAAGATAAAAGAATTATTGTAGGTGCTTACGGTGAAGAAATGGTCTCAATTCAACAAGTTATTGATCTAGCGATCAAATACAATCGTCCTATTGTGCCTTATGGAAAAACTTATGCAGATTTACTTTACTTAATTTCTAAATTCACAGATAATGTTAAACTACCTGAAATTATCGATTACAAATCAATTAGTAAATATAATAATGCTGTAGTACTAGTTACAGCAGCTACTGAACGTTTATATAATCGTTTTGAAAGAATTGCATCTGAAAAAGATGTTTATTTAAAATTAAATAATGATGACACAATGATTTTAATGGCTCCACCTGTAAATGGACTAGAATCTAAATATGCTGAAATGATGGATTTAGTAGCTAAAATCACACCTAATATTTCTGAAATTCTAGATAATGATTATTTCTATGTGCGTCCTACAAAAGAGGATTTATTAAACTTAGTTAAAAACCTTAAACCAAGTTATTTCATCCCTACACAAGGGCTTTATCGTTATCTAGTAGGAGCAAGTGAATATATTGTTGAAGAACTAAATAAAAAACAAGAAGTAAGCCCTATAATCCTTTTAAACGGGAAAATAGCTCACTTCCAAGGCGATAAGCTATTTAGCCACAATGGAAAAATCAAAGAAGTAGGAAACACTATTATTGATGGTTTTGGAGTAGGTGATATCTCATCAGAAGTAATTGCTGAAAGGGAAGCTTTAGGAAGAGAAGGTGTAATCGTTATTAATGGATTATATTCACCTAAAACCAAGAAAATTGTAGGTCAATTACACATTAGTTATATCGGAGTTATTGACCAAAGTGAAATCGAAGAAACTAATGCTTTAATCACTGATTTAATTGTTGATGTATTCAAAACTAAGACATTTACTTCTATGCGTGAAGTTAATGAAAAACTAAGAAAAACAATACGTAAAAAGATATTTAAACTTAAAGATAAAGACCCAATGGTGGCTTTAACTTTAACTACAATTTAATGCTTAAAAAACACATTAAAGTCTTCTGATAATGTGTTTTTGTTTATAAAGGAGAAATATGTTTAAACAAATGTTATGAAAAGATGCGCAAGCACTTATCCAGTCAAATCCAAGCGACCACTTAATCTTTTTGAACTTCACAACAACATGATGTGGCGATTGCAAAATGATGAAACCAATAGTGGAATCTGTAGCTAACGAATATGAAAATAACGATAAAATAACTTTTATAAATGTAGATGCAGAAGAAGCAAAACTATTTAGAGAACACGATAATAAATGAAAAATTTTAAAAGTTCCAACTATGTTATTAATCCAAGGAGATGAGATTTTAGAACGTGGTTATGAGTACATGCCGATGCAAATTTTAAGCAATTGAATTAGCAAAAAAATCTCATAAAATCAAGCTTGATACACCGAGAGCAGTTGTTAGAAAAAATAAGCAGAAAAAACCTTTCTGTTTTTTTATTTTTTCAATATAATACAAAAGCAACTATAGTGATGATTTTTAAAGGTTGCTAGCTTGCCAAGATTATGTTGTCGAGGACAAGTTAGGTTTTTTAAAAGGAGCTATTGTTCAAAAGAACAAAAGGAGACAACACATGAGTAAACTTAATATCAAAGTTAAAGGTTTTGACCACACATTAGTTGATCAAGCTGCTAAGAAAATTTACACAGTAGCTAAAAGCGCTAATGCAACAGTTAGTGGACCAATTCCTTTACCTACAAAAAGAGATGAAGTTACTATCTTAAGATCTGTTCACGTTAACAAAAAATCTCGTGAACAATTCGAAAGCAGAACACACCAAAGATTAGTTGTAATTACCAATCCTTCTGCTGAATTACAAGATAAACTAAACAGACTTGAATTACCAGCTGGTGTGGATATTCAAGTAAAAGTAAAATAAATTTAATACCCAAATTTAAGGAGAACAAATGAAAGGAATCTTAGGACGTAAAGTTGGTATGACTCAAATTTTTACAGAATCTGGTAAAAGTGTTCCAGTTACTGTAATAGAAGTACAACCAAATGTTGTGTCAAAAGTTTTAACAGCTGACAAAAATGGTTACGTTGCTACTCAACTTGCTGTATTTGATAAAAAAGCAAGTCGTGTTAACAAACCTGAATTAGGTCACTTTAAAAAAGCTGATACAACACCTAAGCGCTTCGTTAAAGAAGTTCGTGATATGTCAGGTTATGAACTTGGAAGTGAAATTAAAGCTGACATATTCACATCAGGTGAATTAGTAGATGTTACAGGAACATCTAAAGGGAAAGGATTCGCCGGAACAATTAAAAGACACAATCAACACATTGGACCTAAATCTCACGGTGGAGGTGGAGGTTCTCAACCTGTTAGACAAACTGGATCACTTGGGGATATCTCAGGTAACAGAGTTTACAAAGGTATGACAATGCCAGGGCACCTTGGAAATGTAAAAACTACAGTTCAAAACCTAGAAATTGTTAAAGTTGATGTTAAAAACAATTTAATTTTAATCAAAGGGTCAATTCCTGGACCTAAAAAATCTTTCGTAGTAGTTAAAGAAGCAGTTAAAGGGCTTCCTAACCGTGAAGGAATCAAACTTGTTGACATTGAAGAAGTTATGTTAATGAACGAATTAATCGAAAAAGCTAAGAAATTCAACATTGAAGTTACAGTAGGAATGAACTCAGCTGAATTATCAGCATTAATTCAAGAAGCTGAAGAAAAAGGAGATAAATAGTTATGGCTGAAACAGTTAAAAAATCAACAAAAGCTACAACAGCTAAAAAAGCTACAGCTCCTAAATCAGCAAAAGTAACAGTTGTTAAAGAAAAGAACGTTACTAAACCTGCTTTAAAAGCTGAATTACCTGCTAAATTATTCGCTAGCGAAAAAATTTACGAACAAGCAATTTTCGATTCAATTCTTTCAGAAAGAGCTTCAAGAAGACAAGGAACACACAAAGTTAAGAACCGTGCTGAAGTTTCTGGTTCAGGTAAAAAACCTTGAAGACAAAAAGGAACAGGACGTGCTAGAACAAGCTCATTACGTACACCAGTATTCGTAGGTGGTGGTAGAGCATTCGGTCCTACAGCAAACAGAAACTACTCATTAAAAGTTAATAAGAAAGTTAAACTTGCTGCATTCGTATCAGCATTAACATTATTAGCTCAAGACAATGCAGTATTAGTTGAAGATTTTGCTTTAGAAGCAGTATCAACAAAAGCTATGGCTGCTAAATTAGCTGAATTAAACTTAAGCAACTTAAAAAATGTATTAGTAGTTACAGAAAGTGAAACAGTTTACAAATCAGCTAGAAACATTCAAAATGTTGTTTTATCAAAAGCTAACTCATTAACAGTTGAAAAATTAATCGCAGCAGATGTTATGGTTATTTCAAACGAAAGCTTAAAACTATTAGAAGGGAAAGTTAAATAATGGAATTAACAAGAGTTATCATTGCACCAGTTCTTACAGAAAAATCTGATATTCAAAGAGCTAACGGTGTTTACACCTTCAAAGTAGATTACAAAGCTAACAAACACCAAATCGCTGAAGCTATCGAAACAATTTTCAATGTAAAAGTTGAATCAGTTAGAACAATTAAAGTTGAAAAACAACCTAAAAACGTTGGACGTTTCCACGGATTTACAAACCGTTACAAAAAAGCTATGGTTACTTTAAAAGCTGGATCAGATATGAACTACTTACCAGCTGATGAAGAAGAAGCAACATTAGTTGCTGAAGAAGCTAAAGTTAAAGAAGCTGCTAAAGCTGAAAAAGCTGCTAAAAGTGCAGATGTTGAAAAGAAAGCTGCTGCAAAACTTGCTGCTAAAAAATCAACAGCTACAAAAGCAACAAAAACAGTTGCTAAGAAAACTACTACAAAACGTAAAGTTGGTGGAGAATAATAATACTCCGATGAACTTTATAGACAATTTAATTTATTTATAAATGGGGTAAAAAAGCTTGCTTAAAAGACAGACCCCCAACTATTTTTAAGCAATAAGGAGAAAAGACACAATGGCGATTAAACACTATAAGCCAACGACAAATGGTCGTAGAAACATGTCTTCTCTTGATTACAGAACAAACTTATCAGGTCACGCACCAGAAAAATCACTTTTAGTGAATTTAAAAAACAACGCTGGACGTAACAACCAAGGTAAGATTACTGTTAGACATCACGGAGGGCGTGTTAAAAGATTCTACAGAATTGTAGACTTTAAACGTAACAAAGATAACATCCCTGCTATTGTTAAAACAATCGAATACGATCCAAACAGATCAGCAAACATTTGTTTATTAGCATACGCAGATGGTGAAAAAAGATACATCCTTGCTCCTAAGGGTATTAAATTAGGACAAATCGTTCTTTCAGGAACAAACGTTGATATTATGGTAGGTAACACATTACCACTTGCAAACATTCCTGAAGGTACATTCGTACACAACATCGAAATGCAACCTGGAGGTGGAGGGGTTATAGCTCGTTCAGCTGGAACTTCTGCACAAATCTTAGGTAAAGACGAAGATGGTAAATACGTAGTGTTAAGATTAAAATCAGGTGAAACACGTCGTATTTTAGCACGTTGTCGTGCAACAGTTGGTGTTGTAGGAAACGAAGAACACTTACTTGTTAATGTTGGTAAAGCTGGAATCAACAGACACAAAGGTATTAGACCAACAGTACGTGGATCAGTTATGAACCCTGTAGACCACCCACATGGTGGAGGGGAAGGTAAGCAACCAGTTGGACGTAAAGCTCCACTTACACCTTGAGGTAAAAAAGCTCTTGGAGTTAAAACAAGAAAAACTAAGAAATCTTCAAATAAACTTATTTTAAGAAGAAGAAAGGATTCTAAATAATGGCACGTAGTCTTAAAAAAGGTCCATTCGCTGACGAACACTTACTTAAAAAAGTAGATGCTATCGTTGAAGGAAATGCACCTAAAAAACCAATTAAAACTTGATCAAGACGTTCAACAATCTTCCCAAGCTTCGTAGGATTAACATTTGCTGTTCACAACGGTAAACAATTCTTAGAAGTTTATGTAACAGATGATATGGTTGGACACAAATTAGGAGAATTCGCACCTACAAGAACATTCTCAGGTCACGGTGCAGATAAAGGTAAGAAGAAATAATGGCACAACAAGCAAAAGCACACGTTAAACTACAAAGAGTTAGTGTTTCTAAAGCTAAATTAGTAGCAAACCTTTTCAGAGGAAAAGATGTTACTGAAGCATTAGGACTTCTACATAACGTTAATAAAAAATCAGCTCCTATTTTCATCAAGTTATTAGAATCAGCAGTTGCAAACGCTACACACAACCATGGTATGGATGCAACTAAATTATATGTAAAAGAAGTTTATGTAAATGAAGGTCCTACTCTTAAGAGATTCCAACCAAGAAGTCAAGGACGTGCTTACTCAATCTTAAAACGTACATCAAATTTATCAGTAGTATTAGAGGAGAGAAATTAATATGGGACAAAAAGTTAATCCAAATGGTTTCCGTTACGGTGTTACTAAAGCACATAACTCAACATGATTCGCAGACAAAGATAACTTTGGATCATATTTAGTTGAAGATGCTAAAATCTACAAATTTTTCGATAAATTAGTACGTCAATACCAAATTGGAAAAGTTGAAGTTAAACGTAACAAAGATAATAAAGTTACAGTATTAATCCACACAGCAAAACCAGCAGCAGTTCTTGGAACAGAAGGTAAAAATGTTCAAGAATTAACAGTATCATTACAAAAATACTTAAAAAACAAGAACTTAAATGTAAACATTCAAGTTGTTGAATTAAAAAACCCTGATTTAAATGCAAAATTACTTGCAGAAATGATTGCTACAAAATTAGAAAACCGTGAAAGTTTCCGTTCAGCACAAAAAATTGCTATTAGAAATGCAATGCGTGCTGGAGCAAAAGGAATCAAGACATCAGTTAGTGGACGTCTTAACGGTGTTGATATGGCTCGTACAGAAGGATATTCTGAAGGAGAAATGAAATTACATACATTAAGACAAAATGTTGACTATGCTACAGCAACAGCTAGAACAACATACGGTGCTATCGGTGTTAAAGTGTGAGTATCATTAGGTGAAATTTTGGAAGGAGAAAATAAATAATGCTTCAACCAAAAAGAACTAAATACAGAAAACCATTCCTTGTAAAACACGACAAACGTAGAGCTACAAAAGGAAACACAGTAGCATTCGGAGAATTCGGATTACAAGCTACAACATCAGCATGAGTTACAGCTCGTCAAATCGAATCAGCTCGTATTGCTGCTACACGTAGAATGGGTCGTGAAGGACAAGTTATTATCCGTATATTCCCACACTTTGCAAAAACATCTAAACCTATCGGAGTACGTATGGGTTCAGGTAAAGGTACACCAGAATTATGATATACAGCAGTTAAAGTAGACACAATGATGTTTGAAGTTGGTGGAGTTCCAGAAGATGTAGCACGTGATGCTTTACGTCTAGCTGGTCACAAATTACCTGTTAAATGAAGAATCGTTAAAAAAGAAGAAGGAGATAAATAATGCTTTACAACGAATTAAAAGAAAAATCAGTTGAAGAATTACAAACTCTTGTAGCTGAACTTAAAGCAGAATTATTTACTTTAAGATACAGAAATGTTACAGGTGATTTAAAAGAAACTCACAAAATTGCAGTTATTAGAAAAGATATTGCTAAAGCTCTTACAGCTTTAAACGAAAAAAAAGGAGCTAAATAATTATGGAAAGAAACACAAGAAAAACACTTGTTGGTACAGTTGTTTCTGCTGGTAAATCAGCTAAAACAATTATTGTTGCAGTTGATACATACAAAACACACCCATTATATTCAAAACGTTTCAAATCTACAAAGAGATTTGCAGTACATGATGAAAATCAAGTTGCTAAACTAGGAGACATTGTTTTAATTATGGAAACAAGACCACTTTCTAAAACAAAACACTTCAGACTAGTTGAAGTTAAACAAGCTGCTACAGAAGGACAAAACTAATGTTACACGAATTATCAAGAGCAAACGTTGCTGATAACTCAGGTGCTAAAGAAATCGGAGTTATCCGTATCTTAGGTGGGTCAAGAAAGAAAGTAGCAAATATTGGTGATATTATTGTATGTTCAGTTAAAAAAGCTATTCCTAATGGAATGGTAAAAGAAGGTCAAGTTGTTAAAGCAGTTGTTGTTAGAACATCATACGGAGTACACCGTGATAACGGTTCATACATTCGTTTCGATGACAACGCTGTAGTATTACTTAAGGAAGATTTAACACCACGTGGAACACGTGTATTCGGACCAGTTGCTCGTGAATTACGTGAAAAATTCCCTAAAATTGTTTCACTTGCACCAGAAGTATTATAGGATTTAAGGAAAATTATTATGAACAAAATTAAACTTAGAAAAAATGACGAAGTAATCGTTATTGCCGGTAAAGAAAAAGGTCAAACAGGAACAATCGAAAAAGTATTACACAACGAAAACAGAGTTATTGTTAAAGGATTAAACTTTATCAAAAAACACAACAAACCTTCACAACAAAACCAAGATGGTTCAATTACAGAAAAAGAAGCTCCAATTCATGTTTCAAACGTGCAATTATTAGTGAAAAAAGCAACAAAAGACAAACCAGCTCAATCATCAAAATTAGGATACAAAGTTGATGCTAAAGGAAACAAAGTAAGAGTAGCAAGAAAGACAGGAAAGGAAATCTAATATGCTTAAAAACGTTTATTTAGAAAAAGCAGTTCCTGCTTTAAAAGAAAAATACAATTACAAATCATCAATGGAAGTTCCTAGAATTGAAAAAGTTGTTTTAAACATGACTGCTGGAAAAGAAATCAATAATTCAAAAGCAATCGAAGAAGTTTTAAATGAATTAACATTAATTTCTTCTCAAAAACCATATCAAACAACAGCTAAAAAATCAAACGCTTCATGAAAATTACGTGAAGGAATGCCTATGGGTGGAAAGGTTACACTTCGTAGAGACAGAATGTGAGATTTCTTAGACAAATTAATTAACGTGGCTATGCCTCGTATTCGTGATTTCCGTGGTGCAAATCCTAAAGCATTTGACGGAAGAGGAAACTACAACCTTGGAATTAAAGAAGAAATTATCTTCCCAGAAATCGAATTCGACAAAATTCGTAGAATCAAGGGACTAGACGTTATTATTGTAACAAGCGCAAAAACTGATGCAGAAGCAAGAACATTACTTGAATCAATCGGTGTACCATTTGACAAAAAAGGAGCTAAATAATGGCTAGAAAAGCATTAATCGAGAAAGCAAAACGTCAACCTAAATTCTCTACACGTGCTTACACACGTTGTGAATTATGTGGACGTCCACACTCAGTATTAAGAAAATATAAAGTATGTCGTATCTGTTTTAGAAACCTTGCACACGAAGGTAAAATTCCAGGTATGAAGAAAGCGAGTTGATAATTATGTTTATTACAGATCCAATTGCAGATTTAGTTGTTCGTGTTAAGAACGCTAACATTAGAAAACATAAAACAGTTACAATTCCTTATTCAAAACAAAAAGAAGCTATCGTTAAGCTTATTTTAGATGAAGGGTACATTGCATCATACGCTATCGAAGGTGAAGGCGTAGACAAAAACATTGTTGTTACATTAAAATACAAGAAAAATAAATCAGCTATCGTTGACTTTAAGAGAGTTTCAAAACCAGGTCTTAGAGTTTATGTTAAAGCAGAAGAAATTCCAAGTGTTATTTCAGGATTTGGTACAGTTATTATTTCTACATCAAAAGGACTTATGACAGGAAAAGAAGCTAGAAAGGAAAATGTAGGTGGTGAAGTTATCGCTTACATTTGATAATAGGTAAATAGTATGTCACGTGTTGGAAATCGTGTTATTAACGTTCCTGCAGGAACAACTATTACTGTTGAAGGAAACAAAGTTACTGTTTCTGGTAAACACGGAACTCTTGTTAGAGAATTTAGTCCATTAATCACAGTTAACGTAGAAAACAACCAAGTTACAACAGTTCGTGCAAACGAAGAAAAACACACCAAACAATTACACGGTACAACAAACTCATTAATTTCAAACATGATTAAAGGTGTTACAGATGGATTCCAAATCGATCTTGAAATTAAAGGGGTTGGGTACAAAGCTGAACTTAGAGGAAATGAAATCGTTGTTAATGCTGGATATTCACACCCAGTATCTAAAAAAATACCAGCTGAATTAAAAGTTACAGTTGCTAAACCAACAGAAATCTCTGTATTCGGAAACGATAAAGAAATCGTTGGACAATTTGCAGCTGTAATTAGAGCTATCAGAAAACCTAATGTTTACTCAGGTAAAGGTATTTCATATAAAGGCGAAAAAATTAGACGTAAAGAAGGGAAAACAGCTTCTAAATAATTTAGATGTTGTTAGGTTAAAGTTATGAAAGCAAAATCAAGAAACGCAGCTAGAAAAGTTAAACATGTTCGTTTACGTCAACACATTAGTGGTACAGCTTCAAGACCACGTCTAAATGTGTTTAAATCACACCAAAACTTCTACGCTCAAGTAATTGATGACACTAAAGGTGTTACATTATTATCAGCTACAACACTTCAAAAAGGTGTTTATGCAGGTAACATTGCTTCAGCAGCAGAATTAGGTGCTAAAATGGGTCAAGAAATGGTTAAATTAGGAATTAAAGAAGTTGTATTTGATCGTGGTGGATACTTATACCACGGTAGAGTAAAAGCTTTTGCAGACGCAGTTAGAGAACAAGGAGTTAAATTCTAATTATGGAAAACAATAAAGAAGTTAAAGCAACAGCAGTTGCAGGAACACAAGAAGTTGTAGCTAAAAAAGCTACAAGAGCTCCTAAAAAAGCTCAAGAAGCTTCTTCAGAACAACGTCCACGTCGTAACGCTGGAAACAGAAAACCACGTACACAAAGATTTGAATCAGAATTCAGCGAAAAAGTTGTAGACATCGCTCGTGTTACAAAAGTTGTTAAAGGTGGAAGAAGATTTAGTTTCTCAGCATTCGTTGTTGTAGGAAACAAAAAAGGTTTAGTTGGATTTGGACACGGTAAGGCTAACGAAGTTCCAGATGCAATTAGAAAAGCTATCAAAGACGCACAAAACAACCTTGTATCAGTTCCAGTTGTAAACGGAACAGTACCACACGAAATTAATGCTAAATTCTTAGCTTCACGTGTACTTTTAAAACCAGCTCCTAAAGGAAAAGGACTTATTGCTTCAGGTACAGTTCGTGCTGTAGTTGAACTTGCAGGTTACACAGACATCGTTACAAAAACATACGGATCACGTTCAAAATCTAACGTAGTTAAAGCAACAGTAAAAGCATTACAAAACTTAAGAACAGTTGAAGAAATTGCTGAAATCAGAGATAAACAAGTAAAGGATTTTCAATAAAACATGGCTATTAAATTAAATAATTTAAAATTTACTGAAGGTTCAAGACCTGACAAACACCGTAAAGGTAGAGGACACGCTGCTGGAAAAGGAAAACAAGCAGGTAAAGGACAATCAGGGCAAAACAAACGTAAAGGTCACAGACTAGGATTCGAAGGGGGACAAACTCCTTGATTCCGTAGAATTGGTAAACGTGGATTTACAAACGTTAACCACATTGAATACCAAGTTATTAACTTATCTGATTTAGAAGCAAAATTCAACGATGGTGATACAATTACTTTAGAAAACTTATTTGACTCAAAATTAATCAAAAGACAAATGCCTGTTAAACTTTTAGGTAATGGTGAATTAAACAAAAAATTAACAATTTATGTTCACAAAGCTTCAGCTTCAGCTAAAGAAGCATTTGCTAAAGTTGGTGGAACAATTCACGAATTATAATAATCATTTCAAGCCAAGCGAAAGCTTGGTTTTTTATTATTCTAGAAAGCAATATAAAGTATAATAAAAAGAAATTAGCGAGGTTTATATGGTTACAATCATTAATCACCCATTGATTAATATCAAACTAACAAAAATGAGAGATAAAAATACCTCTCACAATGAATTTAGAAATAATCTTAATGAAATTGCTTCATTAATGGTTTATGAAATAATGCGAAACTACCAACCTAAAGTGCACGAATGTATTACTCCACTTGATACAATATATCAAGGAACTACATACGATAAAGAAATCGTCATAATCCCTATTTTAAGAGCGGGACTGGGAATGGTTGATGGAATAATTAATCTAGTTCCACAAGCACGTGTAGGGCATATAGGAATGTACCGCAATGAAGATACATTACAAGTCACTGAATATTTTTTTAAAATACCTAATGTAAGTAAGGATAGTAAACTTATAGTAGTAGATCCTATGCTTGCTACAGGTACATCAGCTTCAGATGCTTTAAGCAAGCTCGAGTCTTTAGGGTATAGTGATATAACATTAGTGTGCTTAGTTGGAGTTGATAAAGGAATTGAAAAAATACAAAAAAATCACCCTAATATTGATATCTTTTTAGCAGCAAAAGATGAATATTTAGACGAAAATGGATACATTAGGCCAGGACTAGGTGATGCTGGTGATCGTATTTTTGGAACAAAATAATTTTTTACTAAAATTTGCAAAAAATTTCTATATTTTTTAAAAAGTTGCTATATAATAATATAGCAATTCAAATGGGGGGATAGCAAAGCGGCCAAATGCGGGTGGCTGTAACCCACTTTCTTAGGATTCGGGGGTTCGAATCCCTCTCCCCCCACCATTTGATTGCCCCATAGCCAAGCGGTAAGGCAGCGGGTTTTGGTTCCGCGATGCGTTAGTTCGAATCTAACTGGGGCAGCCATATCACCTTGAAAAAAGGTGTTTTTTTTATGCGCTTTTTAATATAAAAATAAGTGTTTTGTTTTATAATATACCTGATTATGAAAATAGATAGAAAATTAGAAAAAATTACTCCATTAGAACAAGATTTCTCACAATGATATACAGATGTTGTCCAAAACGGAAAATTAATGATGTATGGTCCTGCTAAGGGTACCATGATTTTACTCCCAAATGCCTACGGTATTTGAGAATTAATTCAAGCTGGATTAAATGAAGCATTCAAGGAAAAAGGAGTGCAAAATGTTAATTTACCTCTTTTAATTCCAGAATCATTATTCAATAAAGAAAAGGAACACATCGAAGGTTTTAACCCTGAGCTTGTTACTGTTACAATGGTTGGAAATAAAAAACTTGATGAAAAGTTATTTGTACGTCCAACTTCAGAAGTTTTATTCGCTCACTTATATAAGAATTCTATTAATTCATATAAAGACCTTCCGATAATATACAACCAATGAGTAAATGTTGTTAGATGAGAAAAAACAACAAGACCATTCTTAAGATCTCGTGAATTTTTATGACAAGAAGGACACACAGTACATGCTGATGCTAAAGAAGCCAGAGCATTTACAAAAGAAATGATCAAGGTATATGCTAAATTCTTAAAGAAATATTTAGCTATCCCTACAATCATTGGTAAAAAAACTCCACATGAAAAATTTGCTGGTGCATGTACAACATGAACTATCGAAGCGATGATGAAAGATGGTCAAGCATTACAAGCCGGAACAAGTCACTACTTAGCTCAAAACTTTTCTAAACCTTTTGAAATAACTTTCAAAAACGAAGATAATGAATTTGACTTTGCTTATCAAACTTCATGAGGATGTACAACAAGATTAATTGGTGCAATTATTATGACTCACGGTGATAATAGAGGTATTATTATTCCACCATTTGTAGCCCCAGTGCAAGTTGATATTTTAGAATTATTTGCAAGCAAAGATCCTAAAGTATCTCAAATTTCACAAGAGGTATATAAAACATTAGGAAGAAAATTCCGTGTTAGATTAGATACTACAGATAAAAACCCAGGATTCAAAGCTTCTAATTCTGAAATCCAAGGTGTACCTGTAAGAATAGAAATAGGGCCTAAAGATGCACAACAAGATTGTGTTACAGTTGTTCGTAGAGATACACTAGAAAAAGTTCAAGTTAAAGTTGATGAACTTAAGAAATATATCGGTAAATTATTAACAGATATTCATGATAATTTATATGAACAAGCTGAACAAAGATTAATTCACAACAGAATTTATGTTTACAATTATGAAGATTTTAAATATGAAATTAGCAATAATAAATTTGTTGTTGCTCCATTCTGCTGTGGTGGTGATGTAGAACAAAAAATTAAAGAAGAAACAGGGGCTACTGCAAGATGTGTTCCTATGTCTTTAAACAAGCCTACTAAGAATGTTAAATGTATTAATCCTGAATGTGAAAACGAAACAAATCGTTATGTAGTGTTCGCAAAAGCTTACTAAAAATTATTAATAGCAAGAAATTGCTATTTTTTTCTCGATTTTTTCTTTCTCTAGCCCTTAAAAATGTATTTTTAAAGTCTTTTTTATATTTTTTGCTAGATTTCAAGATTCTTTAAAAGAAAAAAGTGTCAGTTTTTTATTAAATTACTTTATAAAGTGAGGAGGACAAAAAAGATGAAAAAAAGAAATGAAGAACAAAAACCTGTAAAGAAAAAACCAGGAAATTTCACTATCGAAGTTGCAAATGCTTCTACGAATACATATTTCTTTAATAATGAGCTTACTAAAATAGGCAAACTAGCTGATGCTGGCGATTTAGATTCATTAAAGCAATTATATGATTCAAATGGTTTAAATCTAAAAGTTTTATATGATGCAATTGAAAACATCATAAAATGTATTATAAAGGTTAAGAAAGAATCTAACTCAGATATTAAGAAGAGATTAGCTCTTCTTTGAATACAATATATTAATACTCAAGATCCAGAAATTAAGCAATTAATAGACGAAATTGAGACAAATTTAAGAAAAACTCATAATATATTTAATTATATTTTAGCTATGATGTCTCCTGAAAATTCTTGAATTATTCACAAGACATATATAGATCCTGAAACTTCTAATAATAAGCATTGATATATAGCACATTTTTCTAAAACAACATTTTACAAAAAGAAACACAATGCAATTTTAGAGTTTGGAAAATACTTACTCCAATTAGATTATGATTAACCTTGATTTAATTACTCAAAATGATACTTATACAGTAAATGAGCGACGGATAAAAGTTAATACATTAGTATCAGATAATGCGATAAATAACTTTCATGCCTTATTCGCTATAAATATAGATAGAATAGCAAGTAACGGATTTACTGATATTACAGTAGCTTTTGAAGATAATTTATATGACTGAAGACAACGTACTAAAGCAATTAATGATATTTCTATTATACCAATAGGGATATCTGGTCATATTGCAAAATGAGTTAGCGATAGATTAATTAAAAGAACATTACCAATTTACGTATCGGTGTTTGTAAATAATAAGGAATATATAAACTTTATGTCTGATGGTGTTTATAAAAAACAGATTAAAAGAATACCATATTCCACATTAGGATTACAATTCGATAAGTTAGAAAGCATAGTGGTGCAATTCGCAACAAGTGAATCGCGTGGTAAAGAACTTATTCCCCTCAAAGATTATCAATTAATATTCAAACCTTATACAAAAGAAAAAATTCAAATCTCTCCCTTGTCAAATTCTGCAAAAATAAGAGTACCTTACTCTTATAATATAAACTTTGAGTCAAATAAAGAATATTGAAAAGAGTTGTTTTACCACAATATTATTATCAATTTAGAAGAATTAAATAATAAAAAGCACCATAGCAAAATTATTTCAGCGTATGAGTTTAACGATAAAAAATATTTAAAATTTCCTAGTGAATTAAGTTTTAACGAGTATATTCCAATATCCTTCGATAATCTTATTATAAATGAGTTTATGGACGGAAAAATTAAACTTAATACAATGTACTATGATCAAAGTAATGCCTTAATAAATAAGGACGATTACTATAGTTCTGGCGTGAGTTACGATAGCAAAATTTCAGATTTACTATACACTAATGAAGTTGATAAAAAAATAGAAAAAATCGCTTCTCCTCAATCATCATATAACGTAAAAATACCATACAAATTTGATGGTGAATTTACAGCGGTATATGAACTTTCAACTCATTATTTTAGTGCTGATATAATCAAAAAGTTCTCTGTGCAAGGGACAAATGAATATGATAATTCATTTATTAAGAAACTAAGAATTATTGAAATAGCACCTAAAAAGGATGCAAAATATAAATTTGTAATCAACCTTTCTAAAGAGTACACCAATATTTTTAGCAATGATTTTAATATTCAGGATTATTTAATAATTGAAGAACAAGACTACAAATTCAAACGCTTGAATTAAACCATTTCTAGGGATTGCTATAATGATAGGTTTAGGTGTTTTGTGCGGGATAGGTGGATATTATTTATATTCATATGTTCAAAAGACTAAAACAAAACAAAATGGTTTAACTGATGTTAATACAAAACCATTCAATACTCTCTTGTATAAAAAAGAAGCTTTTTTACCAACACTAGAATCTAGATATTTTGAAAAGTTCCTTAAAACAGACAAAAATGGAAGTAAATATTTAGATGAAACAGTGATATCTGAAATTATTAAAGATATTACAAGAAGGTTGAAAAAGAATGATGGTAAATTATATTTTGATTACAACCTTCTTTCATCGCGTCATGCGATATTAGATGTATTATATGTATCTGATGATACTGCGACAAAAGACGAAAAATCTTTTGAGATAATTATTGATTAGTTTTATAATAATAACATGAATAAAAAAGAAATAATCATGTTAGAGCTTAAAAAGCTATCAACTAAAAAAAATATCTCAGAAGACGACAAAATCAAAGAAATAGGAATTGATTCTTTAGATTTAGCTGAACTTTTATTCGAAGCAGAAGCTAAATTTGGTGTCGAAATTTCTGACGAAAAGCTTAGAAATGTTGAAACCGTAAAGGATGTAATTTCTATTTTTTCTAATTAACTTTTATAGTATAATTCTTATACGTTAGGAGTATAGTTCAACGGTAGAACAACGGGCTTCAACCCCGTGTGTTGTGGGTTCGAATCCTGCTACTCCTGCCATTTTTTTATACTCTTTTTTGATAATTAAAGTAAAATTACACATATGAAAGAAAATAATTTAAAGTTCGGAGTTTTAGGGACTGGTGCATTCGGTTCCGCTCTTGCAAATATACTGGTAGAAAACGGGAATAAAGTATTAATGTACGGTATTTCTGAGTCAGAAATTAAAGATATAAATAATGGTTATAACACAAAATATTTTGGAGATATAAAGTTTAATAATCCATCATTAATTTCAGCTACAAATAATCTAGAATACTTTTTAGAAAATGTAGATACAGCGATCTTAGCTGTTCCTTCTGTGGCGGTTGGTTCATTACTGAAACAAGTATCATTGATTTTAGGAGATAGAAAGATAAATATAATTAACTTATCAAAAGGTTTAGAGCCTAATACAAAGCAATTTTTCTCACAATTTATTAAGGAAAATTATGAAAAAAATATTCTGAATTTTTCATCAATTATGGGGCCTTCATTTGCTGCAGAAGTGTTCTCTGGCAAATTAACAATGGTGAACATTGTCGGGGTAAATTTAGAGTTTAATACTAAAATTGCAGAGTATTTCAATAATTCACACTTCTATGTAAAACCATTTAATGAAATAAAAGGTGCTGAATTATTCTCAGCCTTAAAAAATGTTCTTGCTATAGGTTTAGGAATTACATCTGTATTTTACCCAGGACAAAATTCTCATGCAGGTCTATTAACACTTGGAACAGGAGAAATTTTTAAAGTGTACAAAGCTTTATATCCTCATGGTGAAAATACAATTGGATATAATTTTTCATCTTTTGGTGATATCTTCCTAACATGTTCATCACCTTCAAGTAGAAACTTTTCATTCGGATCTAAAATTGCTCAAATGGGAATTGACAAAGCTTTACAAGAACAACAATGAACAATCGAAGGTTATGATACTGCTAAAACTTTACAAAAGTTAATTCAAGAATACAATATTAAAGATGTTCCATTCTTACAAAATATAATAAGTATCTTATTTGAACAAAAACCAGAACAAAACATATTGGATTTTTTTAAGACTAAACAATTCGAAAAAAACTAAAAACAATGTAAAATATTAATAATATTTAATTACATTAAAATAGGAGAAATAATGATTAAACACACTGAAGAAAAAGATAAAGCACAAGTAGTTGTTAATGTTACAGTTAAAGATGCTGATTTTAAAGCAAAATTAGACGAAACATCTAAAAAATTAATGAAATCAGTTAAAGTTAAGGGATATAGAGCAGGAAAAGCTCCTGAAGAAAAATTAAGAGCTCACTTAAACCCAGAAGTTGTATTAACAGAAACTGTAAAACACTTTAATTCAAAACACTTTGTTGAAGTTATGGAATATGTAAGTAAAAATAACATTAAATTTGTAACTCAACCAATTTTATCTTATGACCTTAACGATAAAGGATTAGTTCTAACTTATACATTTATTCTTGAACCAGAATTCACTGTAGATATGAAAGATTTAGAACTAAAATATTCACCAATTAAAGTTGCTAAAAAAGATGTTGAAGCAGCTATCAAAGAACTAGAAGAAAACTTATCTGTAGAAGAAATTGTTGAAGATAAAAAAGCAACAGCAGAATTAGGAGATACAGTTAATATTGATTTCAAAGGTTTCATCGACAATGAACCATTTGAAGGTGGAGAAGCTAAAGGATACGATTTAAAATTAGGTTCAAAAACATTTATTCCTGGTTTTGAAGATCAATTAGTTGGTAAAAAAGTTGGATTCAAAGGTGATGTTGTAGTTACATTCCCTGCTGATTACTTTGTAAAAGAATATCAAAACAAAGAAGCTGTATTCCAAGTAACAATCAACTCATTAAAGAGATTAAAATTATTTAAATTAACAGACGAAAATGTAAAAATGTTCCAAGATGCTAATGTAACTGACTTAAAATCATTAGAAAATGTATTAAAAGGAAACTTAAAAGTTAGAAAATTCGTTGAAGCAAATGTTAATTTCTATAATGAAATTATCAAACAAATGATTGAAAAAGGTAAACCAGTAATTCATGAATCATTACTTGCTCAATTTGCTGAACGTAATAAGAAAGAATTTGAAAACTCATTAAAACAATACGGAATTAAGAAACAAGAATACTTAAAATTAATCAAATCAACAGAAGCTGATTTAGATGCTGAATTCTTAGAACAAGCTCGTCAAGAAGCTTTAAAAGCCGAAGCTATGAGAGTTATAGTTAACAAATATAATGTTAATTCAACTCCAGAACAAATTAATGAATTTACAGAAAAATTTGTTAAATTTGGTTTCTCACAAGAAACAGCTCACGAATTTGTAATTTCATCATTAAGAATGTCATTAATTTTAAGTGAAATTAACGCTGAAGCAGCAGAAAAATTAGAAAAAGATTTTCAAGATATCGTTAAATAATAAAATATAGCACATAAGTTTGTGCTATTTTTTTACGCCTATTTTTAGGCTAAAAAAATAAATTTTTTTGTGATATGAATTCTAAAAAGTTCTAAAATAGCAATATGAAAAATTTAAGAGAAAAATTAATAAAAACACCATTAGGAGTTAATGGTGTAGCTCTAGGAACGATGGGAATCGCAACTACGGGTACGTTCTTATTAAGTTATGTAAATACTAATCCTTCAGTAAATTGATTTGGATTAGCATTACAAATTCTTTGTATGTCTATTTGCTTATTTTATATTAGTTTAACAATTATAAGATATTGTCTTCAACCTAAGGTTATTTGAGATGAAATCAGCAAACCTCATGTAGCTGGAATGATAGGGGTATTATTCTTATGCTTCTGCTTACTAGGAAATTCTACAGGTTGAATAGTAACCACATTTGTTACTAACAATCCTTCTCTTAAATATTATTTATTAATTGCACCAAGTATAGTTGTGTTTTTAGCTGTTACTTGTCAATTTATTTATTTAGGTTTTTTCTTAAAAATCGTCCTTTTTAAAAAAGAAACATTTAAAGGTGAAGCATATGCTTCATGATTTGTTCCTTTAGTTGGGCTAGCTATTTCAGCTGCATATGCTGATAATTTAGGTGATGTATTACCATTATGATACTGACAAGGAATTTGATTTGTTGGATTTGTAATATTTATAATTATGTATCCTTTTGTTTTCTACAAATTTTTATTTAAACCACACTCAAATCAAGAAAATATCCCTTCAATGGCTATATTTGCTTCACCAGCAAACATGCTTGCTGTAGGTTATTTAGTATCATTTAATCCACACCGTACAGATATCTATGGACTTAGTCAAACTGTTTTAAATAATCAGATGTTTTTCCAAATTATTTCAATTATTTTATTTTGTTTCGGTACAGTATCGGTGGCTTTATATTATGCAATTTTAGTTAAGTCGCTTAAACTTAGAAAATACTCAATGACTTGAACATCATTAACATTCCCTGCTGCTGTATCTGCAACTGGAACAATTAAATTTGCTGAATATTTCTTTAATAATAGTACTAATAAATATTCTTATTCAGGTGTATATTGAGTTCTCTTTGCATTCGGTGTATTCTTATTCCTTACATCATTGGCACTTGTACTATTTTGTAACTATAAATACGCTTGCATAATGTATTCAATATGATTTATTGAACCTGCAGATAGCAATAAAAAGGAAAGTAGAATTAGAAAAGAATCTAAACGTTTCTTTTCTAAAAATTTCAATCGAAATAGAATTAATCATCAACATTAGCTTGATGATTTTTTTGCAAATAAAAATGGCATTAAGCCATTATTATTACGCGAATTTACCTAATACAGTAGCAATGCGTTCTCTTGTCGGTTCAACAACAATATATGTACCAGCAACACAAGCATCAGCACCTGCTGAAAAGCTTTCTGGACCTGTTGTACCGTTAATACCACCATCTACTTGAATTAAGTAATCATAACTATTATCATCTCTTAAATGTTTTAATTCTGAAATTTTATCTAAAGCAGCAGGCATAAATTTTTGTCCTCCTGCGCCTGGTTCTACAGACATAACAAGAACTAAAGCTAAACGATCTAGAAATGGTTTAACAGCTTCTACTTTAGTAGCTGGTTTAATTGCTAAACCTATTTTAAGATCATGATGATTATTTGTTAAAAATTCATTGAATTTTTCTAAATCATCTTCAATAGCTTCATAGTGGAATGTAATGATATCCACGATATCTTTAACTTGTGCGACATAGTCATAAGGGTTAACAACCATTAAGTGAGCATCTTTGATATGTGGTTTTCCGTTGTGAGAAATATTAGCGATTTCTTCAACTTGAATAGCTGTATTAGGAACGAATTTACCATCCATAATATCATAGTGAATTCATTTAATCCCATTTTCTACAAGTGTATTAGCCATTTCTAATCTTTTATTAGCTTCAACATTTAATAAACTTGGTGTAACATATTTTTGCATTATTATTTCCTTCCATTCGTGATTTCGTCTAATAATTTAATATAGTTATTATATCTTATTTGAGGTATTAGTTTAGTGCCTACTTGTTGTTTTATAGCACAATTATCAATGCTTTCATTTAGGTGCAAACAATTACGGAATTTGCACATTTTGCTTAATTCCTTAAAGACTTTAAAGCTTTTTGCTAATTCTTCTTTATCCATATCTAATGAAAGTGAAGAAAAACCAGGTGTATCGATTAAATACCCATCATTAAAGTTGATAATAGAAACAACTCTAGTTGTGTGTTTTCCTCTTCCTAATGCTTTAGAAATTTCCTGAGTTAAGAAATTGTGTTCACCTAAAGCATTTAAGGTAGTTGTTTTACCAACACCACTTTGCCCCATGAATACAGAATATTTTTTACTAAATAGTCCATTTAGATTATTGATATAGTTATCAGGATTTTTATTATCAATTAGTTCAACACGATATTGCATTCCACGATAAAGTTCTGCTATTTCTTCAGCATATGATGGATTTAGGTCTGTTTTAGTGATAAATAGGACAGGAACGATATTTTTATTCTCTATAATAGCAAAATACTTATCTACTAAAAAAGGTTGGAACTTTGGTTGCCCTATAGACATAAATACAATCATTTGATCAATGTTAGCTACTTTAGGACGAATAAAGCTGTTTTTTTGAGGTAATATCTCAGTTATTGTTCCGTTCGATACAATCACATTATCACCCACTACTGGAGATTGTTCTAAATATCTTAATCTACCTGCAGCAGGTATTTCTAATGTATCATGTTCATTTTGAACTGTATAAATTCCAGATACTATTTTTGTTACTTTATATTCCATTAAATATACTCCAATACTACAAGCGCAACACTTACTGCAATAATTAATAATGCAATAAAGCAAAGTGAACTAACTAAAAAAGCAGTTGAATTAATGACGTCTGAAATCTTACGCTTCTTTTTCATTGTTTTAGGACTTAAAGGTGCCTCAAAAACGCGTTCTGGACTTAAGCAAGTTTTTAAATCTTGTTGGAATTCTTGGACACTTTGATAACGATCTTCAGGATGTTTAGCAGTTGCTTTTATTACGACATTGCACATTGCTTGAGGGATATCGAGATAATCTTTAGGTGAAGGAAATGTATTTTTATAGTGCATCATTATTGTATCTTGATCTCTAGCGCCTTCATAAGGATATTGACCTGTAAGCATTTCAAATAGAACTACGCCCAAGGCATAAATATCTACAGCTTTAGTGATTTCAGCACCTTTAATGGTATATTCAGGTGCAGCATAATATGGACTACAAATTACAGCATTCACCTTCGTTAAACGCTGTGACTCAGGAGTTAGGCTAATTCCTAAATCAATTATTTTAACATTGTGAGCATCATCGATAATTATATTTTGACTTTTGATGTCGCGATGAATAACTCCGTTATTGTGCAATTCTCCTATACCTTCAGCTATCTTATTGATATATGTTTTAGCTTTTTTAACATTTAGTGTTCCGTTAGCACGAATGATATTATATAAAGTATTACCCGAAATATATTCCATTACATAGTATTGTTCAACATTATCACCATAATATTCAATAAGTTGTGGAATATGTTTAGAACGGACTTTGCCAAGCAAAACAGCTTCGTCATGAAAACGTTGGTAAGCGACTTTATCATATACATTGGACATGAATTTTAAAGCATATTTTTTATTAGGATCACTTTTAGGTGAAACTAAAAATACTGTTCCCATTCCACCACTGCCTAAAATTGATTTAATAACATATTTATTATGAATTTTTGAACTAGAAGGAACGGAATAATTACTTGCCATCATTATCTCCTTGTTCGAAGTCTAATAAAACTAAAGTCATGTTATCACTAGACTCAGAAACTATTGCTAAATCAAGCATTTCTTTAGCAATAGTTTCTAATGGTTTATCTTGTAGAACTAAATATTCCAATTCGCTTTGTGAGACAAATCCATGTATTCCATCAGATGTAAGTAGAATTTTCTTTATGTTATTAAATCCTTTGGGTGAAATCTCGAAAATTTCAATTAAAGTATTGTAATTAGGCAATATAGCACTTGTTAAGTACTTACGTACTTCAGGCTTATATTTTTGGATATCTTCTCCTTCAGAAAGAAGTTGGTTTTCAACGTTATGATCTATAGTGACTTGCACTAATTCGTGTTCTTTTGCAACATAGCATCTACTATCGCCAGAATTAAAGATAACAACATTTTTAGTGTCGTGCAGAATTAAACATCCAACAGCTGTAGTACCCATAGATTCTTTGCCAGCTTGTGACTTAGAAATGTTTTTTAAGGTAGTTTTAGCTTTATCAAAAACGCCAAACACTCATTGTTTAGCACTTAGATTATTTTTAACATAAAAATTATTTGCAAATTCATTTTTAAAGGTATCTATAACGGTTTGAGCAGCTTCATCTCCAAAAGAATGACCCCCGATACCATCACACAAAATAGCAAGTGTTGCTTTTTCATTTTGAAAAACACTTGCTCTATCATCATTTTTTGCTCTAATACCTTGTAAAGATTCTGAATAGTAATTAATCTTCAATACCTAGCTCCTTGTGAAGGATAGCACGAATTTCTTCAGCTGCTCTCTCAGGCACATCATTAATAATTTTGTACTTGAATAGGTGTGAATCAGCTATTTCTTCTTCAGCCTTCTTCAATCTTTGTTTTAATGTTTCGTTATTTTCTGAACCACGTTTTAAAATGCGCTCTCTTAAGTCTGAAACAGATGGTGGAGCAAGAAAAATAGTTATTAAATTATATTTATCTGATTCTTTAGAATCTGATGAAAACTTTTTAATAATTTGCTTAGCACCATTAGTTTCGATTTCTAACATAGGAACTTTATGTTTTGCATGAATTTTATCTAGCTCTGAATAAAGTGTTCCGTAATAATTTGATAAATGGTATGAAAATTCAATAAATTTACGACTTTTAATTTTGTCTCTAAATCTATCTACATCAATAAAATGGTAATGGATACCATCAAGTTCACCTTCGCGAGGCAGACGAGTAGTCGCAGAACAAGATAACGATAGGTTTAACTCATCGTATTCAAAAAGCAATCTTTCTACAGTTCCTTTACCAACACCACTTGGTCCAGTGAAAATAATAATTGGGCTCTTTTTTGTATCCATAATTAAAGTTATTATAACATTATTTTGTTTTTATATTGCTATAATTATTTTAATATTTATATTAAAAGAGGTCATATGTTTTACAAGTTTTATAAACCAACAGGTGTGTTCGCTAACAAAACCGTTCGCTCCTTGCAAAGAGAGCTAAAAGCAAATAAAATAGGTCATATTGGTATACTAGATCCTTTAGCTGAAGGCCTTATGATAGTAGCTACAGATTTTGAAACTAAACTATTACAATATGTAGATAATAAAAATAAAACTTATATTGCTAAAGTAAAATTCGGTTATTCTTCAGACACTTATGATGTTGATGGTAATATCATTCAACATGAAGAAGATAAAATTACCTTAGAAGAATTACAAAAAGCTGTTGCATATATCAAGACAACAACAAACCAAATTCCACCTATTTTCAGTGCAAAAAAAATAAATGGCAAGAAAGCTTATGAATATGCACGAAATAATGAAGAAATAAAGTTAAAACCACAAACGATTTCGGTATATCAATATGAAATTTTAAACTTTGATTACTATGAGCAAGAAGCAGAAGTTCTTTTATCAGTTTCTGAAGGAACTTATATACGTACTATTTTAGTTGATACAGCCAGTTATTGTAATAGGCATGCAATTATGTCGGCACTTAAAAGAACAAATGTTGGTGATGTAGAACTTGATGAATTAAAACCTAATGAATGCACAGAAATACAAATAAGTGATATTATTTCATTGCCTATTATTGTTTTACAAAACAATAATATTAAGTCTATACAGCACGGTAATCCATTTGACGTTAATGCAAAAAATGGAATGAGTTTATTATTGAATCCCAAAAATAACTTAATATGTGCAGTTGGCGAAGTAAAAGATAATGTTTTTTGACCTAAAAAAGTCGCATTAGAAAGGATATAGAATGAAAGAATTAAAAGATTTAATTAAAATAGCAGCATTTGATGTTGACGGGACAATTCTTCCAAATGGAACTACAACATTTTCGATGAATACTAGAAAGATCTTCCCATTACTAAAAATGAATGGAATTACCACTGTAATTTCATCAGCTCGTGAGTTCGCTACAATCGGAGATTTTCTAGAACAATTAGATCCAATCGATTACTTTATTGGAGCTAACGGAGCTTTTATTTTTGATAATAATAAAAAAGAGTTTGTTTACAAAAATACCTTAAATCGTGAAGAAGTTATCAAAATTTATAACGCTTTTAAAGATAAGGTCAATGCTTTTGCAGTTACTGATTTTAATAAAGTTTTTAAAACTCCAAGCATGAATTTAAATTCATGATTTATACGTCCATTTGTTTCAAATTACTATAATTTTGATGAAAGTGAATTAAGCAAGGATGATTTATATGTAATTACTTTAAATGTAGAAGGTTCTGACGAAATTGCTAAAGAAGTTGAACAATACATACTAGAAAATAATTTAAATATGGAAATTTCAGCTAAATGATCTAGAGGAATATTTAT
This sequence comes from Mycoplasma tracheobuteonis, assembly GCF_054456995.1. Lineage (NCBI taxonomy): Bacteria > Bacillati > Mycoplasmatota > Mollicutes > Mycoplasmatales > Mycoplasmataceae > Mycoplasma > Mycoplasma tracheobuteonis. Next base: position 36,317 of record NZ_JBTKTG010000008.1, read on the forward strand.
CGGACCTAAAAATGTATCAAAAAGCCATACATTAAACATTTTATGCGATATGTTAGGGTACAAAATTGATCAAAACTTAATTGCTTTTGGTGATAGTTCAAATGATTATGAAATGCTTCGCGATGCATACTATGGTGTTGCAATGGAAAGAGCAAATGAATGAATTAAAGGTGTAGCGAAAGATATAGCATTAGATTGTGAGTATGATGGTGCTTACTTGAAACTTAAGGAACTTAAATTAATTTAATGAAAGAATTAATTATTTATAACTTTGGTGAATTTGAATCAAAAGATGGAGATAATTTTATTTTAGGTTCTTTTGAATCATTTCATCTAGGACATTATCAATTACTGAAGCAAGCACTTGCAAATGGTGGCAGAGTTATACTAGTGTGTTTTAATGCTGAAAAAGGGATGCCTAAATTTAATAACTCTATTTTTATGGATAATTATGCTAAATATGAACAATTAGCTAGACTACCTATTGATATGGTTGTTCAATTAGAATTCGATAAGGTTTCTCATTTAGAAGGCCCTGAATTTCTTTCTGCCTTAGCTCAAGGCAAAAAAGTAACTTTCATTGGTGGTGAAGATTTTAAATTCGGTTCTAAAGGAGCTTGAAATTTAGAATATTTTCAAACTGATGAATATTTAGCTAATTACAAAATACAAATTGTACCTTTACTAAATGATTCAAATGTAAAAATTTCTACTTCTAAATTAAAGGAGTCTTTGGAATTTGGATATATTGATCTTGTTAATTCTTTATTAGCCTATGACTATGCATTTTCTGGAATAATTATGACTAATAAAATAACAGTAAATGAAAAGTTGGCTAAAATCCATCCAGGATTGTATGCAAGTCTTTTTCATATTGGTGAATTTGTTTATTACGGGATTTTACACATTAATAAAAATAATGAAAGATTAATTCATTTATTTGATTATGAAATAAATGATAAATTCAACAACGAAAGAGTTGTTACAGAAGTTAAAAAGCAAGTCAGAATTATTACTTCTAATTTTGATGATATTATCAACTTAAATGATATTAAAATTGCTAAGAATTATTTTAAATAATCCTTGCAGATAGGATTAAAATGAAAAACAGAACGTTAAAGATAGTATTAATGATAATAACTGTTATATCTTTATTTTTACTTATATTATCTTCATCTATTTTCTTTACAACTGTATCAAGATGACTATATTATATAGACATCGAAAAAATGAAACTAAATCAAGAAGTATTTAAGCATGCAGGTGAGAATGGTACATTGGGAACATTAAATAATGTTCAAATACACCAGATATATTCAAATGTTATGGATTTCCTTCAAAATAAAACTAGCAATTTTAATATTGCTCCACTAGGATATACAAATGAAGGTCTATCACACTTTGAAGATGTTAAAAAATTATTTAATATTTGCTTAGGAATATTTATTACATCTCTTGTTTTAAGTATTGCATGTATCATTTGAGGAAAATGAAAATTTAAAAAAGATTTTCCTATTATCTCTTTGGGCGCTTATGCTTCGATATCTTTAATTGTTGTCTTTCTAATTGTCCTAATTATTGCACTTATTGATTACAATATCGTCTTTAACGGTTTCCACAAAATGTTCTTCCCCGGCAAAACAAATTGAAATTTTGATGAAGACTATGATGAAATTATTAAGTTGTTACCACAAGAAGTTTTTGTAAATTATTCGATTATGTTCTTTGTGTTATTATCTGTATTCACTTTAAGTTTTATAATTCCATATATAATAAGAATTATTAAAAAACATATTAAAGCAAGAAAAGAAAAATTACAACAAGCTTGTTAAGAAATTTTAAAAAATAAAACATCATGCGAAAATGTCTATGATACAGCACTTTTGGTATGATGTTTTTATTTATAAAAAAAGTTTTTTTCTCTATAATATATAAAACTATATTAAACATAAATTTTATTCTTGGTTGATATATAAATACCAGCTAGGTTTAAAACATAATAAAGGAGAATATTATGGTTTCAAAAGAAAGAAAAGCTGAATTAGTTAAACAATTCGGAAAAGACGCTAAAGATACAGGGAACACAGCAGTTCAAATCGCTATTTTAACAGAAGATATTGAGTTATTAAAACCTCACTTCTTAAACAACCCTAAAGATAACCACTCAAAAAGAGGTTTCTTAGCTAAAATCGCTCAACGTAAAGTGTTATTAAAACACTTAAGAGAAAACAACTTTGATGAATACAACAAAGTTATTGAAGCTCTTAACATCCGTAAATAGTGAGCATTATTGATGCAACTTAGGTTGCATTTTATTTTTGCTTTTTCATAAGTTTAAAAAGTTAAGTATTATAATAATTACTATGAAAGTAAAAGAAATAAAAATAACACTAAAAAAGCTTAAAAATGAAATTTTTGCTAGAAAAGACGAAATTTACAAAGCTTTAGAAAGTGATTTAAATAAGTCGGTTAATGAAGCTGAAATCACTGAAATATTACCTGTGATAAACGAAATTAATGCTTATTTAAGAAATGTTAAAAAATGATCTAAGTTTAAAAAAGTTCAGACACCTTTTTCATTAAAACCGGGTAAATCATATGTTTACAAAAAACCATATGGAACAGTATTTATTATAGCGACTTGAAATTATCCATTCAATCTATCATTAATTCCACTTGTTGATGCTTTTTCAGCTGGTAATAATGTTATTTTAAAGCTATCTGATAGAGCTAAAGCTTCTTATGAAGTATTGGATAAAATTATTAAAGCTGTATTTACAAAAGAACAAGTTTTATTAATGAAAGGTGGAATAGAAGAAACTAATGAAATAATTGATAAAAAGGCTGATTTTGTGTTTTTTACTGGCTCAAGCAAAGTAGGAAATGAAATTTATAAAAGAGCTGCAAATAAAATGATTCCATGTGTGCTTGAACTGGGCGGAAAAAATCCAGCAATCATTACTAAAAGTGCAGATATTACATCGGCAGTTTGAGACAATATTTTTGTCAAAATAATGAATATGGGTCAAACGTGTTTAGCCACAGATCATATTTATATAGATAAAAGCATTAAAAATGACTTTATCATAGAGTTTAATAAGGCTTTAGAGCAAATACATTCTTTAAATCACTTGCAATTAGCAAAAATGATAGATAAGCATGCTGAAGAAAGAATTTTAAATTTTCAAGAACTTAATCAAAATGAAATTTCTTATTTAGATAAGATTTTATTGCTAGAACCAATTGAAAATTCTTCATTAATGAAAGAAGAAATTTTTGGCCCAGTACTGCCTATTGTTGCTTATGATAATTTAGAAGAGGTTATCAATAAATTGCGTAGTCAACCTTCACCACTTGCTATATATGTATTTTCAAAAGATAAAAAAGATTTTAATTTGATCCAAAAGAACTTGGATGCAGGTACAATCGTATTTAACTCAACTTCTAAGTTCATTTATAATAACAAACTACCATTTGGTGGTATTGGAAATAGTGGTATCGGTAGATATCATGGAAAAGATGGCTTTAACACTTTTACATACCAACAAAGTGTATACAAGGCTTCTAGATTCCAGTTTATCCCACCTAAAATGATGACGAAAATTATGCTTTCTAAGAACTTACATTGAATTATTCAATTGCTAAATCGAATCAAAAAATAGATAGGCTTATTGTCTATCTATTTTTAAATCTTATTCATTAATTTCTTTGACTTTTTGCATTGTATGTGAATAGGTAGGCACATACTAATGAAAGAATTGTGAATCCTGCAACATATGTAAATGCAATTCAAGGTTCAATTGTTTGATTTGCAAGCGTTATATCATAACTATTAGAAGCCATTTTGAATGCTTCACTTCCTGAAAATGTAAAGTATCTTAGTAATGATACAACTTCTGTAGAAGGAAGAACTGTAGCAAATGCTTTAAGTCATACAGGCAAGATTGTAAGTGGAATAAATGCTCCAATTAAAAACCCTGATACAGAAGATAAAGCACCTGATAAAGCAGAGAATGCTGATACATTTTTAATGAAGCTGAATACAAAGCTAAAGAATGTAGAGTTAAATAAACATCCAAGTAAAACGATAGCAAGTATAATAAATCCACTTTTTACTGATAATAATTTTACGGTTCCATTAGCTAGCATATAAAATACAACAATAATATACATTAGTATTGAAATAATCATGTTAAGTAGAATATTAACGACTAAATAACTAAAACGAATAATAGATGGTTTTATAGGTGTTATAGCTAAATCGTTAAATATTTTTTTCTCAGCATCTTGTACCATAAAAACAGATAATGATATAGCATTTGTTAATGTTGTAAGTCCTAAAAGCCCTACAAGCAAGCTTCCGTCGGCGTATTGTTGTTTAATTGAATCTGAGATGCCTTTTATATTAGAAAGTTGGTTAGCGAATAAATATCTACCAAAAAGAATGAAAATAACAATAGTGATAATAGGAGAGAAAAATGTCATAATCATTTTTCTAGGATCTTTAATGAATAGTTTAATATTTCTTTTTATTAATCAGTGTAATTGATACATTATTCATCTCCTTTACTTTTTGTTACATTTAGGAACACATCATCCATTGTTCCTTTAGCTAATTCAAAGTCACTTAATATACTTCCGTATTTAAGAACAAATTCCCTAGCTTGATCGTATGTTGCAAAAGTAACCAAGTATTTTCTATCGGCGTAAAAGAATTTTGCATCATTAGATGTAAAAATTTCTTCTAACACAGAGTTTGGTTCTTGATGTACATATAATTTTGCTTTTGAATATGTGTTTTTTAGGTCAGCAGGTGAACCTTCAGCTAGCTTTTCGCCTTTTTGGATAATAATTGCATAATTACAATTATTTGCTTCTTCCATATAGTGAGTAGTTAGCAATATTGTAAGACCTTTTTCTCTTTGAATTTTTCTTAGTATTTTTCAAACAAGTTTTCTTGAAGTCGGATCTAACCCTGTAGTAGGCTCATCTAGAAAAAGAATTTCAGGCTTATGTACAAGGGCTCTAGCAATATCAACCCTACGTTTTTGTCCTCCTGAGAGTGAACCATATGGTTTTCTTAAAAAATCTTCAAGTTCAAAATCTTTTACTACATCATCAACTAGTTCTTCAGTTGTTTTATCTTTAATATATTTTGAATACATTGCGGCACGAGACATTAAATTATCATAAACGCTTAGCTTGTTATCGAGAATAGATTCTTGAAAAACGATACCAATTTTATTCTTAATATTTTTACCTTGTTTAGAGTCTAAATCAACCCCCTCAACCTTTATTGTTCCACTATCTTTCTTTATAATTCCTAAGATAATACTTAATGTTGTAGTTTTTCCAGCACCATTTAAACCAAGAAATCCAAATAGTTCGCCTTTTTTCACTTTAAAAGATAAATCATTAAGTGCTTTTTGTTTTTTAAATGATTTATTTAATTTTTCTATTTCTATAATGTATTGTTCTTCCATTTTTCCTCCTTGTATCATTATAATAAAGTAATTTAATTTAAACTTTTGGGACTATGAAAAATAGGTGTGTAGCTCTACTTCAAAAGAAGTGGGGCTTTTTAATTGCTCACAAATAAAAAGAGTGGAGCGAAATTCTATGGATGCAAATATTAAAAAATTTAATGTTACAGATTATGTTTCAATGAATGAAAAAGCAATTGAAATTTTATCAAGCATGTCTATTTGCATTAACAGAGAATTTAGCAATCTCTTTAACAAAAACAAAATGTCTTTCTTTATTTTTCTTTTAATGAAATACAGACAAGACAACGGACTAAATTTATCACTTTTAGAAATGAGTGATGATTATGGAATATCAATTAATACACTTTGAAAAGCAAGCAAGTTCTTATCAAAAAACGATCTAATTTTCAAATACAGTAAAAAGAGTTTTGGTATTAATGAAAATGTTAAGTTTGCTACATATGGTGAAAACTACATCAAAATAAACAATAAAGCAAAATGAAATTTATTATTTGCTGGAAATTTTAATACACTTTGAGTTCTTCAAATCTTAACAATTAAAGCAAATGCAAGCTCAAATAGAGATCTAGCAAATGCTGAAATTCCTAATAAAGCATTTAGAAAATTAAAGCTAAATGATGTAACAATTCATAATCAATTAAAACTTATTTCTAAAGTATTGTTGGAACTTGATTTCAATGATGTTTTTAGTGTTGAAAAAGGTGATTATCAACTTGAAGATCTTAAGTTTGAAACATATACCGAAGAAGAAATACAAGATAAATTAATTCAAGATGAAAACTTTAAACCTAAAAAGCAACTGTGTATGAAATGTTGTGATTTAAGATACTCTCTTTCTAAACAAAATCAAGAAAATGACTGAAAACATTTTAGAAAAAATGGTAGATGTTATTTTTATTGTAAAAGAGATAAGAAGTATTTTTGAAAATCGCATAAA
>NZ_JBTKTG010000009.1:0-37527 GCF_054456995.1 Mycoplasma tracheobuteonis
ATATCTGGTATAAAAGCCAGATATTTTAGTGTTGCAATGGAAATTGCATTTTAGTGTCTATACTCATTTTAGGGCATAGACTTTTAGTTTGTATTTTGCATAAAAATGCAAAACAATATAGTTTTATATTATATGAATATATGTAATTTTGTTATTTAAGAGAACCTTTTAAAATCTCATTCTATATTGTTTCTATAAATGAAGTAAATGATGTTTCGTTAACGTTTGCTAGAACACGTTCTACAAATGCATCAGAATTTGATGTTATCTGTGCTTTAATTTCTTCTAATGCTTTTATAGCTTCAGAATAGTCATTGTTTAATTCTTTCATGATTTTATTTACTCACATCATTTTTTCAGATAAATTAATTAATCTATAGTCGTAAAGTTTTTTAACCTTATTGTCAATTTCTGAATAAAATTCTAATGATTTATTGTCTTTGATAAAATCGTTTAACGCTTTATTACGCTTGTCCATTTGATTTTTGTCCATAAAGAATAATATAGGACATAATACAAAAACAATACCACCAAAAGCCATAAATCCAATACCATATTCTTGAGTTTCTGTATATTTATTGAATACTTTGTTTACAAATTCAACACCTTTATTATCTTGTTCAGATGTAAAATAATAAGCTCCTACAGCAATAATGATGATACCTACTATAGCAATTATTAAAGAAGCCAGTGCCATACCTATTGGTCTTTTCTTAAGTTTACTTATGTATTTAAAATCACCTGTTTCTTTTTGCTTTAATTCATCTATTGTACGATTCAAATTTTTAATTAATTTATTTTTGTAATTATCATTTAAAACCATTTTTTAATATCCTCCAATTTCATTCTACAAAAAAAAAAAAAACAAGTCGATAGTGAAAAAAGCATAAAAAAGGCTGGCTAATGCCAACCTAAATTATTAAATGAATGATAATTAATCTTCATCTTTATCTTGAATGTTTCTACGTTTGATGATTTCATCAGCAATTGATTTAGGACATTTTTCGTAGTGATCGAATTGCATTTGGTATGTTCCACGACCACTTGTCATAGATCTAAGTTCTGTTGAGTATCCGAACATTTCTGAAAGTGGAACCATAGCTTTAACGATAACAGCTCCATCGTTTCTTTGTTCTTGATCGTTAACAAGTCCTCTACGACGTGATAAGTCACCGATTACATCTCCCATGTGGTCTGCAGGAACAACTACCGCAACATCCATGATAGGTTCAAGTAATACTGTACCAATTTTATCTTTAGCTTTTGTAAGTGCTTTAGAAGCAGCAATTTTGTAAGCCATTTCTGAAGAGTCGACATCGTGGTATGATCCATCAAATAATGTAGCTTTAATGTCGATCATTGGGTAACCTGCTAAAATACCAGCAGCCATTTTTTCTTCAAGCCCTTTTTGAATTGATTTAATGTATTCTTTAGGAATTTTACCACCAACGATTTTGTCAACGAATTCAAATCCACCATCTGGGTTTGGTTCAAATTTAATTCATACGTGTCCGTATTGTCCCTTACCACCAGATTGTTTGATGTGTTTTCCTTCAACTTCAGCAGGAATTGTAATTGTTTCACGGTATGAAACTTGAGGTGCACCAACTTTAGCTTTAACACCGAATTCACGTTTTAGACGATCAACAATGATGTCAAGGTGTAATTCACCCATACCAGCAATAATTGTTTGTCCTGTTTCTTCATCTGTGTATGTTCTAAATGTAGGGTCTTCTGCAGCTAATTTTTGAAGTCCTAATGAAAGTTTTTCTGTAGCAGCTTTTGATTCTGGTTCAAGAGCTTGTGAGATAACTGGTTCTGGGAAAACCATTTTTTCAAGAACGATTTTTGGTGATTTTTCATCGATTAAAGTATCCCCTGTTGTTGTATATTTAAGTCCAACAGCAGCAGCAATATCTCCTGCACGACATTCATCGATTTCAACACGGTTGTTTGCGTGCATTTGTAAGATACGTCCGATACGTTCTTTTTGTTCTTTAGTTGAGTTGTATACGTAGCTTCCTTTTTCTAGAACCCCACGGTAAACTCTGAAGAATGTAAGTGATCCAACATATGGGTCAGTCATAACTTTGAATGCTAAACCAGCGAAGTATCCGTCATCTGTAGCTTCAACGTGAACTGTGTGTTCTCCATCGTAAGCTGGGATAGCTGGAACATCAAGTGGTGATGGTAAGTAATCAACAACAGCGTCGATCATTCTCTTAACACCTTTGTTTTTGAATGATGTACCACATACTACTGGGAAGAATTCTGATGTTAATGTAGCTTTTCTAATAGCTTTCTTAAATTCTTCAACTGTAACGTCTCCACCTTCTAAAACAACCATCATCATGTCTTCGTCAAAGTTAGCAACTGCTTCTAATAATTCTTGACGTTTTTCTTTAACGATGTCAACTAAGTGAGCTGGGATTTCTGTTGGGAATTCTTCTTCTTGAGCTTCCCCGTTGTATTTAATAGCTTCTAAAGTAACTAAGTCAATAATTCCTTCGAAATCTGATTCTGCCCCAATAGGTCATTGGATAGCAACTGCGTTTCCACCTAAACGTTGTTTAACTGAAGCAACTGAAGCAGCGAAATCTGCACCAGCTTTATCCATTTTGTTAACGTAAACGATACGTGGAACTTTGTAGTTTGTAGCTTGTCTTCAAACTGTTTCTGTTTGTGGTTCTACACCTGATTGAGCATCAAGTACAGCTACAGCACCATCTAATACACGAAGTGAACGTTCAACTTCAACTGTAAAGTCAACGTGTCCTGGAGTATCGATGATGTTAATTCTTTTTCCTTTTCAGAAAGCTGTTGTAGCAGCAGAAGTAATTGTAATACCACGTTCTTGTTCTTGAGCCATTCAGTCCATTTGTGAAGCACCATCGTGTGTTTCACCAATTTTGTGAATTTTTCCTGTGTGGAATAAAATTCTTTCTGTAGTTGTTGTTTTACCTGCATCAATGTGAGCCATAATACCGATGTTACGGTAATCTTTTAATTCATATTCTCTAGCCATATATTCCTATAAAACTATCATCTGAAGTGAGCGAAAGCACGGTTAGCTTCTGCCATTTTGTGTGTGTCTTCACGTTTCTTGATAGCTCCACCTGTTTTGTTTGATGCATCAATGATTTCGTTAGCTAAACGAACATCCATTGTTTTTTCGTTTCTTAATCTTGAGTATTGCACTAATCATCTAAGTGCTAATGTTTGTTTTCTACGTGGAGAAACTTCTGTAGGAACTTGGTAGTTTGTTCCACCAATTCTACGTGTTCTGATTTCTAATTGAGGTGTAATGTTTTCCACTGCTTCTAAGAAAACTTCCATTGGTTCTCTATTTGTTTTTTCTTTAATAATGTTAAATGCTGAATATAAAATATCTTGAGCAATTGATTTCTTTCCGTCAAGCATAATTTGGTTAATTAATTTTGTAACGATTACAGAATTAAAAACTGGATCTGCAAGTACTTCACGGATAGGTGCACTTTTCTTTCTTGACATAATTGTCCTCCTAATTTTTTAATGTGTTTTATTGTTATTAATTTAATAAAATTATGCTTTTATTATTTAGCTTTTTTTGCTCCGTATAAACTACGTCCTTGGTTACGTTTTGCTACACCAGCAGCATCTTGTGTTCCACGAACGATGTGGTATCTAACCCCAGGTAAGTCCTTAACACGACCTCCACGGATTAAAACAACAGAGTGTTCTTGTAAGTTGTGTCCTTCACCAGGGATGTAAGCTGTAACTTCCATTCCGTTTGATAACTTAACACGAGCGTATTTACGTAAAGCTGAGTTAGGTTTTTTAGGTGTCATTGTTGCAACACGAGTACATACACCACGTTTAAATGGTGAAGCCATTTTTTTAGCTTTTTTGATTAATGAGTTGTAGCTTAAGCTTAATGCAGGAGCATTTTGCTTTCTTGTTTTTGAGCTACGACCATTTGTAACTAATTGATTAGTTGTTGGCATTTTTTGCTTCCTTTCGTTTATTTTATGTTTGTATAAAAATAAGATTAATTCTAATAAAAATTTTAGGCTATCTAAAATAGCAAAACTATTATATAACAACTTACCCGTGTGTATCATCTTTTTTAATTTTTTTTATGCCTATTTTTAGGCTTATTTCATTATTTTTATAAGATTTTCTTCATTAATTATTTAACTAAATCACATATATTTTAATTTTGTTTCTAAATACTTTAATTCTTGTATGATTTAACTCATAAACTTAATAAACCATTATTTTAAAAGGAGTTTTATGTCACTATCAAAAGCACTTTGGTACTATTGAGTACCTATTTGGGTGCAATATTTTGTAGGTTTATTTCTATCCATTGATATTACGACACTAACCTTATATTTTTGCAATAAAGGTCAATCATTTTGATATGCAAGTGTAGTGTTTTCTTCTATTATTGGATTCTTATTCCTTATTTATATAACAAATTGAACATTCAACTTTAAAGGTATTTTTAGAGTTGATGCGATTCCGTATGATTGAAATAAAGAAAACACTTATAAAAAACATCCTTTTTGGAAGTCTATAAAATCATTCCTTTTTTATTATGAAAAATACGATCAAACAAATAAAGATGAAGATAATAATGAACAAAAAGAACTTAATATAGGAACTTTTGATAAAACTCAATTAAGAAACTATTTTATGTACAAGGAACGAATCAATACCAAAAAGATATTTAAATTAATGAACTTTCTTCCATTCTTATTAGGATTTTGATTTGGAATTTTAATTTGTTTTATTATTACCTTAATAACACTAACTCATTCTCCTAAAATGCATTTATTTAGAATATTTATAGCACTTTTTGTTGTGACTTTTTGTGTTGTATCATTATGTATTCTAAATATTTGTAAATCAATTTTTGTTGATATGTTTTTAGAAATATTTTTAAATAAGGCTTGTGACATAGATGAAAACGAAAAAATTCAAATGTACTTTAATGATTCAAAAGCTAAAGAAAGATTAGAAACCTATTCTAAAACCATTAATAGAGCTGACTATAAAAATTCAGCAATTATAAAAAGTAACAATAAAGTATAGCAGCGAATATAAAATATATAAAACAAAAATTTATTAATATAAATGAATAAAGGATTATCATATATTTTTTATTTTAGTATTATTTCATACTAGACCAATAATTGAAGGAGTTAAAAGAAACCATTAGGATAGATAAATAATATACCATTAGGAGCTATCAGTGCGATGTCAGCTCCTATAGGAGGGGTTGATTCAGTACTAACAGTTTCTGATATAGCATTAGATATAAGTTGATTTAAAACATCGAAGGAATTTGATGATAACAAAAACAAACATTAAATACTATTGGATTCCGGTTTGAGCTCCAGCTATATCAGGTTTTTCTCTTCATACATCGTTAGCTATATTAGCTTTATATCATTTTAATAAAAGTCAAAATATTCTGAATTGAATTATAGCTTTTGCTTCTATTTCTTGTTTTTTCTTTCTAATTCACATTATTAATTGAATTTTCAATCATAAAAAAATATTTAATTTAGATTTGTGTGATTATAAATTTAATAAAAATGTTTTAATAATCAAACACCCTTATTGGAGTGCTCTAAGGTGCGCTATTGCATTTTTATATACCGGAAGAATAATAGGATATGAGCCAACTTCTAAAGTTGATGTTAAGGAAATTTCAGATCTTGAAAAATAAGAGAAAATAGACACATCACAATTGGAAAATTATTGTAGCTATAAAGATTCTATTAATTGTAGAAAGATATACTGAATAAGTGCTTTTGCACCATTTTTAATGGGGTTTGCTAATGGAATTGTTGTTACTTTCTTTGTTGTTCTATGTGCTAAACCTTCGATTTATAAATTCCCAACTTGAACAAAAGTTGTTTCTGGTATTATGTTTTGTACACTGCCTATATTAACTACTAATTTATTATGAAGTTTAAGATCAATGTTTGCAGAAATATGTATAAACCGTAGTTTCGATATGGATCATTTAGAAAAACTAAAATATTTTGTGAAAACTAGATCTAAATATAACTCAATGACTCAATACCTAAATACTATTGAAAGTGAACCATTTCTCGAATACATCGGAAAGTCATTTATCCGATATTCGTAATGAATGTATATTTGTTTAATTAAATTTCCCTATGACATAGAGATTTTTATTTTAGTCTGCTAAAAGGACAAAGAAAAATGGAATATATTAGAGAAATTGTTTAGACACATTCCAATTTAAGGAAGGAATGTGCTCGATTGCAATCTCAGTGCAACACAAAAATATCTGGCCTATGTCAGATATTTTTCGTACCCTCTAATTTATATTTAATATTTCTTTTTAAAAAATTTGTTTTTAGATTTGTTGCTAGGCTTTTTTAAGATTTGACCTTATAAAATATTTTTTCTTCATCTGGTATATGAGTTCACTTATCCTTATAATAGTTCCAATTGAAAAACAATTCATCAGCTGATTGCCATTCATGAATTTCTCTTTGCTATATTCCAAAGAGAATTATTTAATTTCTACAATACAAATGAATTGGCATATGAAAACTTTATGTTTTAATTAATTCATTTGTGGTTTGATATAGCACAGGAAAACCACAAAGAAATCTAGAATATAAAAACACCATATGAATATTCTAATCATATGATGTTGAGTGTCTAAATTTTTTATCCTAATATAGAAAAATTTTCTAATAATAATTTTTTAAAGTTCAGTTTAATGATTTAAAACTATTCATAGATAACTTATCTTTATTTTTTCATTTTTATCACCATCTATAAAAACCTAATTAATGATAAAATGCTTTTTTACCTTTCCTAAATTTTTTATTACTTGTGTATTTATAATTATAAGATTTTTGTTTTGGCTGACACTTCTTATAACTTCTACATTTTTGAAAATGACTACCATCTTTCTTTTCATATCAAATTAAATAATCACCGCATCTACCACAAAACTCGGGATTAATCAAATCAGTTGCTTTTATTGTGCATCTACACATGTTGCATTTGTAATAATCTTTAAAGAAATTTCCTAACAGTTCTCCTTGATTGCATTCTTTACATGGAAAGCTTTTTAATTTAGTAATTATGTTTTGACTGTTCTTTTTTTCTTGTGGAAAAATAATATCACATGCATTATAAATTTCTCTTAAGAATACTGAAGGCTTTTTCATATCAGCAATAACATATGTATAAGATTTCGTTCTAGTTAAAGCGACATATCAAAGTCTACGTTCTTCATCGAAATCATAACCTTGAGCTTTATCTAATACTAGATTAATAATTGAATCATCTTCTATCTTATTAGGGAAACCTGTTGCTGCATCGTTTGCATTTATAATAACTACAAATTCATCCTCTAATCCTTTCGAACCATGCACAGTGGCGAATTTGATATCAAAATCTTTGTATTTATTTGATGATAATTTCATAATTTTGGAATTATTATTTCCTTTAATTTTAAAATCTTCATTAAGATAATACTCAATATCACTATTATTACGTCCTAATAATAAAACTGAAGCATTTGGATTCTTTAATTCAATATTGTCTAATACATAATCTAAACATTGATGCATTTTATTTTCATAGTAGAATGCTACTTTAATTGGGTTCTCTAATGTAATATTAGATTTAATATTTTTTTTAATCTGATTTTGATTTTTAGTTACAAAGTAAACAGCGATATCTTGCAATTCCTGAGAATTTCTATACGTAGTTGTTATCTTACTTATTTCTCCTGATGGAAAATGATGTTTGAAATCTAAGAAAATATTTATATCACAACCATTAAAGCTATAAATAGATTGTCAATCATCACCTGCCGCAAATAATTTTGCATCACTACGATGGATAAGGTTCTTTAGTAATTTTATTCTGCTATGTGATATGTCTTGAAATTCATCAACAATAATATATTTGTAATTAAATAATGATTTATCAACAGTTTTTATAACGTTAATAGATTTTAGAATCATGTCATCAAAATCGATTCGATTTAAACTATTTAAAAGATTTTTGTAATATAGATAAATATCTTTAGCAATTTCTAAAAATAGTGTAGTTCTTTTGCAATCGCTGTTATAACTACATTTTTTAAGCAATTCATTAAAACCATATTCATTTTCATATTTTCCTTTGTACAAGCTTAAAAAGTGTTTCATTATATGAATAAATATACTGAAATCTCAGCCTTGATAATTTGAATTTCAACAATCTAATATTTCTGCGTCATTTAATTTTCTAAATTTAACATTATGTCTTTGTAAGTGCTCATCAAGATGTTTGAAGATATTCCCTTCTTTAAACTCATAAGAAAAAGTATTTATGCATTTAGTTTTATATTGTAAATGTATTTGTTCTTTTCATTCCTTAATTTCATTATATTTTATATTTTCAGTTTCACTAAATCTTCCATTTCGTCCATTTTTATCAATTCCATAATGTTCATGATAAATATCATAGTCTCTTAAGTAAAAATCTGGCTTATACTGACGTTTTTCGCTTGTACCTAGATCTATTTTATATGGCTGTTCATATTCATAATTAATTCCATTTATAAAGTAATAATTTGCAATAATTAGCTCTTCATAACTCTTAACTTTTTCTTTTTTAAGTGTTATTTTATTATTTGTATTACCCAAGGACTTTAAAGCTTCTCTTTGAGTTTTAAAATTATCACTTTTAGAATCATTAACTGCATCAATTTGCTCTTCAATAACACCCTTGTAATAATTATTTAAATACAATCCGCAAAAATCAATAACTTTTTTCATCATTTCGGGTTTAGAAGTGATTTCTGTTCTAAAATATTCCTCAATTCTATTATCGAATTGATCATCAACATTTTGAACCTTATGTTCGGCTGTATTTAATATTTTTAGCCCTAAACTATGAAAAGTAGAAACTTCCAATTCTGGATTAATTAAATTTAATTTTTGTCGTAAATCATTAACAGATTTAACAGAATATGATAAGCATAAAATATCATTAGGATTAATATGTTCTTTTTCGAGTAAATATTTAATTTTTCCACAAATTGTTAAAGTTTTACCAGAACCAGCACCCGCTATAACTAATAATGCATTTTCGTCTTTCAATATAGCTTCTCTTTGTTCTTTATCTAAACTTTTACCATTAATATTATCGAACAAATCATTTCTAATACTTGCTTGTAGGTATAAAAGATTGTGATTTCTTATAAAAGTTTCAATATTTAACATTATATTAAAGTCATAAAAGCATTTTTTATATTTGTGCAATTCTTCTTTTAATTTTTGTGATTTATCTCTTAACATTTGTTGATAATTTTGGTTCAAATATTCCATTTTATTAAAATCATTTATATCAATAGAGTATTGTTTAAACAATTTATATTGTTGTTTAATATCATCATTGTATATTTTGATCTCATTCATGCACTTAATAAAATCACATGTTTGCTTGTTGATGATATGATTAGAAACCAAAAAATCTAAAGTTTCGAAATTTTTAATTTCATCAGTAGGCAAAAGATGATCAATATTTTGCAAATAATTCTCGTATGAAAAAGCACTAATGATATGCATATATTCATTTCATTTATTTACAAGATATTTGATCTGTTGAAATTTTTTCGTCAGCCTTTTATACCAAAATTTCTTTGAAGCTATTAATTCATCATTAAATAATTCCATACTTTTTAACTTATCTTGATCTTGGTCCATTTGATAGCTATTAAAGCTTTTAAGGAATAATTTATATTCCTTTAACTTAGATTTAAACTGCTTTTTTTCTTCCTTTGTTTTTCGCATAAATACCCCAATTTCCTTATATTTAAATTTTATCTAATTTTAAATTTATATATTATGCAGTATCTTAAGTATAAATAAAAGTGCAATATGGTACTTTTAGGACTATGTGGTAGTTTTATTATTATATTTTAATTATTTTTTCGGAGCTAAGTACATTTTATCTTCGGGAAGAACTAAAAAAGATGACTACTACACTTATTTTTATGGAATATCATCTTTTTAATTTTGGTTTAATTAAGTTAAATAAAAAATATCTTTAGCACATTTATATCCATTATGCTAAAGATAAATTATTTTTAAATTATTTTTTAGGATCAATATTAGTTTTTAGAACAGATAAGAATGCTTCTTGAGGGACTTCAATAGAACCAAGTTTTTTCATACGTTTCTTTCCTTCTTTTTGTTTCTTAAGAAGTTTTTGACGACGTGTAACGTCTCCACCATATAATTTAGCAGTAACGTCTTTACGATAAGCTTTAATTGTTTCTCTAGCAATAATTTTTCCACCAATTGTGGCTTGCACAGGGACTTCGAAGTTTTGTCTTGGAATAGCATCCTTAAGTTTTTGACATAATTCTCTAGCTGACTCATAAGCTTTTTCACGGTGAGTAATGATTGAAAAAGCATCAACTTTATCTCCGTTAAGCAAGATATCAACTTTAACTAAATCTGATTCACGATATCCTATTCATTCATATTCAAATGAAGCATATCCCTTGGTAGTACTCTTTAATCTATCAAAGAAGTCAAAAATTGTTTCAGCTAACGGTAACTCATAAACTACTTTAGAACGTCTTGCATCAACAGTTTCTAATGCTTTATAAATTCCACGTTTGTTTTGACATAATTCCATTACGTTTCCGATGTATTCATTTGGAACAAAGATACTTGCTTCTACATAAGGCTCTTCAATTTTATCTATGAATGTACGATCAGGGAATAATGTAGGGTTAGAAATCATTTCAACTTCACCTTTAGTTGTTGTAACTTTATACTCTACAGATGGAGAAGTTGCAATAATTCCAACTTTATATTCACGATCTAAACGTTCTTGAAGAATTTCCATGTGAAGCATACCTAAGAATCCAACTCTAAATCCAAACCCTAAAGCTTTAGAAGTTTCTTGTTCCCATGTGATTGAGGAATCACTTAAAGAAATCTTTTCAAGTGATTCTTTTAAATCCATATAGTCTCTAGTATCAATTGGATAAAAACCAGTAAAGACTACAGGCTTCATCTTTTTATATCCTGGTAATGCTTTATCAGTTGGATTATCAGCTAAAGTAATTGTATCTCCGACATGAACTTCTTTAGCATCACGGATTGCTGCAGAAACTCATCCTACTTCCCCAGCAACCAATTCATCCTTCTTAGTTTCATAAGGATTTCTGACCCCTAAATCAATAACATGGTATGCTTGTTCTTCAGCAGGTCTAGACATAAATATAAATCTATCACCAGTCTTAAG
This sequence comes from Mycoplasma tracheobuteonis, assembly GCF_054456995.1. NCBI lineage: Bacteria > Bacillati > Mycoplasmatota > Mollicutes > Mycoplasmatales > Mycoplasmataceae > Mycoplasma > Mycoplasma tracheobuteonis. The sequence goes on from NZ_JBTKTG010000009.1 coordinate 11,293, forward strand.
CTTACCTTCGAATACACGAATTAGCATAACAACACCACGGTAAGGATCAAAGTAACTATCAAAAATTAAAGCCTTAAGTGGTTTATTATCATCAGCATTCTTAGGTGCAGGAATGTATTCTACGATAGCATCTAGTAATTCAGGAACACCTTGCCCTGTTTTAGCAGAAACTAAAATAGCATTTTCAGTTGAAATTCCTATTACATTTTCTATTTCTTCTTTAACTTCTTCAACATTAGCACTTGGTAAATCAATCTTGTTAATTACAGGAAGGATTTCTAAATCATTTTCAAGAGCTAAATAAACATTTGCAAGTGTTTGTGCTTCAATACCTTGAGTGGCATCTACAAGCAATAAAGCACCTTCAGAAGCAGCTAAAGAACGTGATACTTCATAGTTAAAATCCACGTGCCCAGGTGTGTCTATTAAATGAAAAATATAGTCTTTATATTTGATTTGAACAGCATTAAGCTTAATAGTGATTCCGCGTTCTTGTTCAAGATCCATAGAATCTAGAAATTGAGCTTTTAAATCTCTATTTGCAACTGTATTTGTGTACTCTAAAATTCTATCTGCTAGAGTACTTTTTCCATGATCGATGTGAGCTATTATTGAGAAGTTTCTTATCTTGTCTTTATTCATAGTTTATATTTTATATTTTTTTATAAAAATTTTTAGCAAATTTACTATTAGTGCTATAATATAACCAGTGCTTGAGAAATCAAGAATGAGATATCTATAAGATATCGCTGCTTGCGTTAAATATACACGCCTTTCACATAATAATTAACTCGTTACGGCGAGTTTTCTTTTTTTCGAACTAATAAAGATATTTAGGACAATGCTATAGAGCTAAAAGTTTTGCATATAATAGTAATTGCTAAAAAATGAGGGAATATATGAAATCAGTTAAAACAAAGAAACAAGAACGGAAAACTAACATTTCTGAAAAAGATATGGATATTATTTTAAATGTATTATTAGATGAACTTTTAGGTGAAGATTCTACTAAAGAAGAACGCGAAAATAAAGTTTTAGAAGTTATTGAGAAAATAAAAAACAAGTAAATATACATTGCTTCATTACTAAAAATATTATGTCGTAGGCTTATTTGTAAAATTTGCCTATATTTTTTATTAGATTATAATTATTAGTAGGACTAATTATGTATAAAACAGATGGATCAACACACCAAACAGGTGTTAAAGGCGAAGATAAAATATTACACTTTTTAAATAATCCAGACAATTTTACTAATCTTAAGAATATTTTTGAAAATTACTATGATTTTCAAATAAGTCAGCCCTTTAATTTTATTCAAAAAGGTGGTACAACTTATAGGGTAGATATTTATGACATATCAAATAAAATATCTTTATCTATTAAGTCTAAAAGAAAAACTCGAAGCAAATACCACGGAACATTTGATTTACTTAATACTTCAAAAATACTTTCTTATGTTGAATTAGACAATTTTTCATTTTTACAATCATTAGGAAAATATGAAGCTTTATTGAAATGATTGAAAGAAAACAAAATAACAAATAAACAAGTAGTTAACGAAAAATTAAATGAGGTCATAGCCAATATATTTGATAAGCTTGATGGTAATGTTGCTTATAAAATATTTAAGAATGTTCAAACTATAGAAAAAGGGATAATTGACGTCATAAGGGATTATTCTAAATCATCTTTAGATGAAATAAAATTTGAAGATTTGCATTTTTTAAAGAAGGATTGAATAAAACTTGAAGCTAAGAAATTAGTGGGAAGCCACACAAAGCCGAATGGTAAGAAATCAGCTAGAATCCAATATAGTGATGAGACTTCTAGTCCATTTAGGCTACGTATAGCTCTTAATAATGGTGTTCAAGCGCTACTGGTGCAATTAGGATTAGCACCTAAAATAGCAGGTAAAAATTACACATCCATTCTAACTTTAAAAATTCAAGTTGATGATATATCTTACATTCTTGATAAATACGAAATTAAAAAATAATGTAGCACAACTACACTATTTTTTTATATCTTTTAATCTTTCTAATGCTACACCATAGTAGTTTTTATCTAATTCAGAACCTATAAAACTTCTATTGTGTTTTAGTGCTGCAACACCTGTAGAACCCGATCCCATAAAACAGTCTAAAACTATATCATTTGGTTTTGAATACATTAAAACTAATTTTTCCATAAGTTCAACTGGTTTTTGAGTTGGGTGTAAATAAACTTGTTCTTTAGGTACAACTAATACATTATTTAGTGTTTTATTATACTTTTCAGGATTAAGTTTTATGCCTTTTGTATGGGCTTTTTCATTATTTCATATTTCTTTTAGCCTATCATAAGGAATAAATTCACTTCACTTATCAATTTCATATGTTTTTATTAATTGATTATAAAGATCTTCGCTTAATAATCCAAAATGTTCACCAACAAAGTAAAATCAAAATTCTAGTTTTCTGTGGCCTAATTCTTCGTGAATTTTTCTTCTTGTTTTCCCTATATATTTAAACATTTGTTGAGAGTATCATCTACAAAAATGTTTTTCCTTATCAACTTCTATTTCTTTAGCAATATTATTATATGTTCTCTTGTTATTTTTACCTTCATTATGGATGAAAATAGCTATATTTTCAGAATAAATTAAAGGCATTTTATCTGCATGAAATCCCTGAGCAGCATTATTCTTAAATCAGATGAGTTCATATTTATAATCTTTTTTATTGTTTAAAATCATTTCAGCATAAGTTGGATTTTGCCCAAAACAAGCTATTGTTCCACCATCCTTAATAACTCTATTGAATTGTTGAAACATTTCACTTCAATTTATTTCAGCATCTCAATCTACTTTTTTCTTTTGCCCAGAAAGTATCATTCCATTTATTTTTCCATATGGAGGATCGATGCATATAAAGTCAATAGACTTATCAGGTAGGCTTTTTAACAATTCTTTGTAGTCACAATTTCTAATATCAAGAAATGCTTTTTCCATTACATATCTCCTTGATTTTTTAAGTAATCTTCTAAGATTAAGGTAACTACTCTACTTTCGCTTAATCCAGTTTCTTTAGCTATTTTTTGTATTCCTAACACAACTGATTTCTTTATTGTATAGTTTCTTACAATCGTTAAATCTTTCTTAAAAATATTATTTTTCATATTATTAATTATACCATTATTGCTGTTGTCAAAATAAATACTCCATGCCAATAACATAGAGTATTTAGTAATTATTTTCTTTTCATTGTTGGGAATAATAGAACATCTCTGATTGAATCTTTTTCAGCAAGTAACATTGTTAAACGATCGATCCCGATTCCACATCCACCTGTAGGAGGCATTCCATATTCTAATGCTTCAACGAAATCTCAATCAATATCACTAGCTTCATCATTTCCGTTGTTCTTTTCTTCAAGTTGTTCTTGGAAACGTTGTAATTGGTCAATTGGGTCTGAAAGCTCTGTATACATGTTAGCATATTCTTTTGTGTTGATGAATAGCTCAGCACGTTCTGTAAATCTTGGATCACTTCCTTTAGCTGTTAACGGAGATATTTCAATTGGGTGTCCATATACAAATGTAGGTTGAATTAATGTTTTTTCAATTAATTCTTCAAATAGTTCATTAATAATGTGACCTAATTGGTGGAATTTTTGAACCTTAACACCATATTTGTTTGCTACTTCTACAGCTTGCTCAAAGCTAATTTCTCTAAAGTTTACACCTGTCGCTTTAGATACTGCTTCAACCATATCCACTCTAGCAAATGGTTTAGTTAAGTCGATTTCAACACCTTTGTTTACTACAGTTTGTTTACCTAATTTTTCTGCAAGTCTCTTGAATAATTTTTCTGTATGTTGCATCATTCCTTCAAGGTTTGAATATGCTTCATAAAACTCGATTGAAGTAAATTCTGGGTTGTGAGTTGTGTCAATACCTTCATTTCTAAAGATACGTCCAATTTCATATACTTTATCAACTCCACCTACAAGAAGCTTCTTAAGTGGAATTTCAGTTGCAATTCTAAGCACAAATTCTTGATCTAAAGCATTGTGGTGTGTAGTAAATGGTCTAGCAGAAGCACCTGATAAATAATCGTGTAAGAATGGTGTTTCTACTTCCATATATCCTTGTTCATCAAAGTATCTTCTGATTTCGCTAATAATTTTTGTTCTAGTTCAGAATGTTTGCATTGATTCATCATTTACAATTAAATCAACATATCTGTGACGATATCTTTCTTCAACATCAGCAAGTCCGTGATACTTATCTGGAAGTGGTTTAAGTGCTTTAGTTAATAATTTAATATTTTGTGCTTTAACTGTAACTTGACCTGTGTGTGTTTTCATCACACTACCTTCAACATAAATAATGTCTCCTAAGTCTAATGAAGCAACTAACTTACTTAATTCTTCTCCATGTTCTTTTTTATTGAAGTATACTTGCATTTTTCCGTGGTAGTCTTTTACTAAAATGAAAGGTCCTCTCATTGTTAAAATTCTACCTGTTATAGCTGCAGGAATAGCTTTTTCATCTAAGTCTTCTTTTGAATATTCGTTGTATTTAGCTTCAATATCGTCTGAGTAAGATAATTCTTTTAATCCATCAGCCTTAGCAAAAGCTTCAATATTATTTTCTTTATAAAAATCTAATTTATTACGTCTAATTTGTTCTTGTTCAGTATATTTTTCCATAGAAAATCTCCTAAATAAAATTTATTAAAGTATACATTAATTTAATATAATCATATTAAATAAAATTTAATATAAAGGACGTTATTATGATCAAAAGTAATCGCAATTGATTTATAAACCTAATGTTTTCTATTTTCCTAGGAGAATTTGGTATTGATCGCTTCTACGGTGGTCGTATTGGATTAGGACTTCTTAAACTTTTCACAGTTGGTGGGTGTGGAGTCTTATGAATCATCGACGTTATTTTAGCTATCCTAGGAAAACAAAAAGATTCACAAGGTTTATATATCAGACCTTAATTAATTTATAAATTTTATCCACAGTCTCTGTGGATTTTCTTTTGCGCCCTTTAGCTCCTTTTTCATTACCTGGAATGAAAAAAGCTAGCGCGTAGCTAGCTCCGTATTATTCGGCTCAGTTCAATTCTTTAGGATGGACTGTTTTTTCATTTTTCTTAATTTTTGAAATTCTACCTTTTTTAACATAGAAAATTCTATCAGCAATAGGTTCAACTAAAGGGTTGTGGGTAACCATAACAATTGTTGTTCCATACTTTTTATTAATATCATATAGGTATGAAAGAACAATTTCAGTTGTAGCTTCATCAAGCGCTCCAGTAGGTTCATCGGCAAAAATGATTTCAGCATTTTTTGCTAGAGCTCTAAGGATTGAAACACGTTGTTGTTGTCCCCCAGACATTTGAGAAGGGAATTTGTTTTTGATATCTACAACATCAAACTCTTCAAATAGCTTATCAATATCTAGTTTCTTTTCTTTATCTGTTTGTAAGTAAGCCCCAGTTTCAACATTATCATATCCGTTAAGGTTTTGAAGTAAGTTATAGTTTTGGAAGATAAAGCTTACGTGTTTACGTCTAAATAAAGTTAATTGTGTATCACTCATGTAAGGTAAGTTATTGTCGCAGACAATAACGTCACCACGTGATGGACGATCAAGCCCTGAAATAAGGTTTAAAAGTGTTGATTTACCACCACCAGATTTACCAAAGATCATAACAAATTCACCTTTTTTAATGCCTAAAGAAATGTTCTTAAGCACACGGGTAACGTTATTTCCAGCTAGATAGTATTTTGATACATCTCTAACATCAATAATGTTTCCTTCAGTGTTTTTGAGTCCTTTATGATCGTCTGAAGCTCTTTTTTTGTTAGCAGCTTTTCTTAGTTTTTTAGCAATTGATCTATCTACAGTAATTTTATTAGCACCACCATCAGCATCTAAGACTTCGAAAACATTTTTAACTGTAATTTTAACATCTGCAGTTTTTTTAGTTAAAACCACTTCTTCTTCAAGTACAGCTTCAGTTGTGTTTTCTTGTGTGATATTTCCTGATTCAGGTGTTGTGTGTTTTTCTGATTTTTCTTTTTCTTCGTTTTCGTAATACATTATTTTCCTTTCAATAAATCAATCGCTTTGATTTTGTTAAGTGCTATTCATGCTAGTGAAGCAGTTAAGATAAATACAAATAAGATAACTCCAATTGTTAAGAATGCATTAGATGCAGTAATTGCAAGTGGTATCGCTATTTTAGCTGCATTCGTTAAGAATGAACTGAAGATTGAAATTAATCCGTAAGCAATAGGTAAAGCAATTAAAATTGAAATTATGATAAATGGAATGTAGATTCCAAAGAATATCTTGAGTTTTTCTTTTTCATTGTATCCAAGCACTGCTCAAATAGCAATATTCTTTTCGTTTTCGTTAATTAAGATAGTTGAAATGATGATTAAGATAACAATTGAAACAATGAATGTAAGGATAGAAATGATTGTTACAACAATTTGCACTGTTTTAGCAATTGTCATTGTGTAGTTAACTTCAATATCCTTAGAGTCAATTGAGGCAGCTGAAGGTACATAAAGTTTATCTTCAAAGATTTTTGCAAATTTTTGAATGTATTTAGTTGCATCAGCTTTAGCTATATTATAGCTTTCTCTTAAGGCATTGATATCTTCACTTCCACTATATGATGGGTTGAAGAATTTAGCTATATCTACATCACTGTATCCGATGTTTCTCATAGCTCCATTAGATTTAGAGTTATCTACAGTAGCCATTGAACCAAATAACCCATCGAATAACTCACCAATTGATTTAGCAGTTAATCTTTCAGTATCTAATGTATCTATACTTGCTCAGTAACCACTAATTGAGTATAGGGATGCTGAGTTAAGAATTTGCATAGGTAATGGGTTATTTGAAAGTACCCCATTAAATCTAGCGCCATTATTGTATTCAGGATTGTATGTTAATCTATCTAATCCAATAATTTGATCTGCAGCTTCTTTAGGAATAATAAATTCATTGTTAATGTATGAAGGGTTAATTCCTACAACTACAAATTTATATGTTTTATCCTTAAGGCTTTCACCTTCAGGTAATCCTATTTCTTTATTCAATACTGTTTGATAACGATCAACAGTATTGTTTGCAGAAATTTCTACAGTTTGACCGTAACCTAATCCGTATGATTGAGCAACAACCTCGTTAATAATAAGAGGTATTTTTTCATCATCTGGTTTTTGTCTGTATTGGTCGTTAATCTTCTTAAGAAGATCTTCTCCATTAGCTCCTATGATTTTTACTTCTTTAGAATCTGGTGAGTAACCATAGAATCTAACATTATTGTTGTTTGATTTTTCTTTAATTTCTCTACCCTTAATTGATGTGAATGTAGCATCTACATAGGTATAAACTTCATCAAATGATGGGTTGAAGTATAGTCCACCAAATGAGATGAAGAAATCATTAATTGTTTCAGCTCTAGGATCACGTTTAATTAAAGCATCGTTATTTAGAGAAATTTGTTTATATCCTTTAACAAGGAACTCTCTATACTGATCTCTATAGTTAGATGTATTGATTACTTTCATATCGTAACCAGTACGTGAATCGTTTAGCTCATTGTAGTAGAACTTACCATTCATTGGGCTTTCTTTATCAGGAATGTATTCAAAGAATCCTTTAAGTCCCGAAATAGATGTTTTATTTGCATCTACAGCACCATCTTTATCATACACAATACCTTCTTGTGTTTGTTGAAGTGCTTTTCCTACTTTATTTCTAACTTTGATAATACGTGATTTTTGTGAGTCAGGTAATGAATTATAAACTGATTCTCATGGGTCAACTTTAACAGCACTATCGATAATTAAGTTAACTGAGAATTGGGATAGAACGTGTCCATCAAACTCATTTGGATTACCATTCTTACCACCAATATTTACAGCATTAGATTTACCTGGTTTAAAGTAGTCTGATTGGTATTGATCTAACTCTGAAATGTTTCCTACAGGTACATAAAGGTTATTTTCAAGTTTGCTTGTTTCATAAGGATTAATTGGTCCACCTTCTAATGTAGGTGAGTACAAGTCGAATCTATAGTTGTAATTTCTGTTTTGATATGTCTTGTTAATTGAATCCTCAAACACACCAAATGTTGCAAATCCAAATAAAGTAGTTAGCGATGTAAGAATAATACTAATACCAAATGATGAAAGTTTTCAGAAGCTGTTGTAAATTAAGGATGCTGAGAACTTACCTTTAACATTAGCTTTCTTAAATGCTTTAGCATATTTTTTGTATGTTTCACCTGTAGCAACTTCTACAATTCCACTCATAAGGTCAATTGATTTGAATCTTAATGAACGTAGTGAAACGATAATAATTAGAACTGACATAGCAATTAAAGGTACTACTATGTTGATTAATAAGGATACTCAAGAGAATGTTAGTGTTTCTATCGGTACCGTTCAGTAGTTATCAAGTATCTTAATTCCAACTCCTTGAAGTAAGAATCCAGTTAAGTATCCTAAAATATCTCCAATAAAGATTGTGAAGAAGGCAAACACAGTCATTGAAATCGAAATTTCAAGTGGTGTGTAACCTTGAGCAACAAGAATACCTATAACTTTGTTTTTGTTTGAAATGTAACGTTTAATAATAAAGATAATTGAGATAGCAACTAAAGTAACAAGAATTGAAAGTAGAACTTTAGATGAATAATCAACTGAACGCACAATTCCCTTCATAGCTGTAATTCTAATGCTTCTTTCAGGGTTAAGCATATCAAGTTCATCATCTAAGAATACACGTTGGAAATCATCCTTGTTAATTGTTTCTTGCTTAATCATTTTGTCTAATTCATTTTTTAACTGTACATTAGACTTATTAGTTGAATTTTTAACAAGTAAGTATTCCTTAACAACATTTCCTCTGTAAGCTTGTTTAAGTCTATCAAATCCTTGAGAGTTTACATAAACAATAGCTTGAGATTTAGGGTTAAGTTGTAAGTTGTTTTCGTCTAGCACTGGATAAATATTATCGTAGGTTAAATCATCTCCAATAATAATGTATTCAGAACCATTAATACTAATTTTGTAATCTTCTGGTAGTGTAGCAACTAAAGCAACCATTTGTGTAGGATCTTTAGGTAGCACACCACTGTAAATCTTCTTATTATTTCTTTGTAATCAAGCATAGTTAACTTTAGCTATATATGAACCAACTTGATCGTATTTAAGCACATTTGTTAACTTATTAACCCCTGTAATAGAATCAAGTGTCTTAATTAAAGTATCAATTAAGTTAACTTCAAATGGGTTGTAAGCAGTTGTTTCTTTAGTCTTTTCAAGTCAGTAGTATAAGATATCGTTATCTAAAGCTAATGAAACTGCATTGTCCTTTTCAAACACTGGGTTAGGCACATAAGTTTGAATTGATGCTTGAATTAATTGATAAATATAATCTGGGTTTTGAGCTATTAAGTCTTCATAGTTTAATAACTTATTAGCCACTAGGTAAGCGATATTAGCATTATTCTTAGCTAATTCACCTACTGAGTTTGTATCTGTTAAGTATCACACTAAAAATTCAGGGTGATTCATAATTAAGATATTTGAGAAAATGAAATCTGGAACACCTAAAGCAATAAGAGATGGGAACTTATTGTAGTTTGTATCAATTAAGTACATTAAGTATTTAGCATTCTTAATGAAGTCTGGGTTTCCAAATACTGAATTTATTATAGTGTAAATTGCATTTGAGTCTGCATTGTCATATTTATATGTTGTAAAATGCCTATCATCCTCCGATACTGTTGGAGCCTGTGATGTAGGATTTTCTGTTACTTTTACATATAAGTGTGATGAACCAATATATGCAAATACTTTAGTAATATTGATTTCGTTTGCTTTAATAAATGATTTAAAGTCTGAATTTTGTTTTACAAATTCAGCTAATATAGGATTTTTGTATTCTCCATTTTCATCTGTAGCAAAGAAGTGATTCTTCATTGCAAATATATTAGCCATTGAACGAGTAATTCCAAATCCAGTTGTTTCATAACCAATAATGTTATTAGCTGATGGTTGGAATAATTCAAAACTATTAAATTCTTTTAATACTTCTTCATTATTTGCTAAATCAAGTAAGTTGTTAGCAAAAGCTAAAACGCTTTCATATGGCTTTTGTTGGTTTGATCCATTAGTAAATATAGATAATCAGAATTTGTATAGGATATATCCATTTCTCATTGCACTATATTTATCATCATTAACATTATTAGGTTTTAAGAACTTACCTAAAATATCCCTTAATAATTGATATGTTGGGTTAGGTTTAATTGGTGCAACATTTTGATATCAAGTAATAACATCAGCAATTGAAGAATTTTCCCCTAGAGCAGGGTTAATTGAGTTTTGCATTAATAATTTAAATGCATTTTGTAGGCTTACTAATTTTTCAAGTGCTTTTTCTTTGCTAATGATTGGATTTTCATTGCTGATTCCTAAAATATCATAAGCAAATTTCTTGTCGTTATCACTTAGTTTTCTAAAGTCAACATTTTTAATAATGTCGTTATTTAATGCATAAATAACCTTATTAATAAATTGCGAGATACTTGCAAATCCATGTCTGTTAAATGCTACTTCTTTAACTGTGACATTGCTGTTTTCTTCGTTTTGGTTTGTAGAAGTTTCTGTTGAAGTAGCAACAACATTATCAGAATTTGCTGGTGCCCCACCTAAAGCATTTAATAAGTCAAAGTAACTTAATTTATCTGGATCAGGCGCAGGAATTGTTAAGTATCTATCACCTGTAATTTTTATATTTGTTCCCTTAGAAGAAAGGTTTAAAGCTTTAATTAATTCATCTTTAAAGCTTCTGTTTGAACCAGGGATTGCAAATATCGCTTTAAGAGCTGCATAAATATAATCAATATTTGATAATGAGTCTGCTAAATAGAAATTATGGTTTAATACGTTTTTACCTAGCATAAAGTTGTAAACTCAAGCACTGAAGTTGAATTTTTCAAGTTTAAGCTTAGATTCAAGTGTATTAGAAAATTCTGTAATATCAAATGCATCAATAATATATGTAATACCATCTAATACATTTTTATATTTGTATTCTGAATTAGGGTATGCATTTAATTTTTGAATAATTGTGCCAACAAGTGGTGACATATTTCTAATGATGTAGTATAGAGGGCTGTTTTTATCTTCGCTATCTTTAATAAATTCTAAGTTTACATTACTTAAAATTTCTTTAATAGCACCTTTAAATGCTTCTGAATCAACTGATTTAAGTAATCAGATAATCATTTGGTGTGTTGATAGCTTACGTTGTCTCTTAATAACTCTAGGTTCTCCTGTTTCAGGATCTGCCACAGTTTCTTCTTGAATTTTATTGTATTCATCGTTTAAGAACTTAATAATGCTATCTGTATAGTTAACATAGTCAATTGATTTAACAATCTTAATAAGACTATCGATTAGCTTAACTGGATCTTTTGTAACATGAACTAAAGCTTCTGGCGAAATAGTTCTTTGAAGTGAGTTCATTCCTAAAAGATCTAGGAAGTTATATAAAGCCTTCATTTCGTTGATTAAGTATTCTTGTTGAGCTTCAATTGTAGGTTGTTGCACAACTAATGATCTAGCTTTTTCAAAAATACCTGTAAGTAGTTTTGATACATAATCACCATTAATGTTGTGTGATAGTTTTCAAAGTGCATCAATAACTAATTTAGGAATAATGTTTAAGTTAATTTGACCTGAAGCAAACACTCCGGCAAAGTCATTCTTAGCAAATGTATATTCTACGGCTTCTGTGAAGGCATAAATGGTATCTTTGCTTATGAATCCTTTTTTAACTATATCCATATCAAGTAAAGCTTTTTGAATGTTTTCTACAGCCTTGCTCATTGTTTTTTGGTTAATAGCTTCGTTCATAATTTCAGCTAATGGCGCTCTGAATCCAAATGGTACGTAAACTACGTTATTGAACTCTGAACTCTTTTCAACTCAGCCTTTAGGGTTTAAAGTAGCCTTAAGAATTAAATTATTTGTTTTTAAGAACGGATATACATCAGCATTATTAATTAACCCATTTTTGTGTTTTTCGACAATTTCTGCACTAGTGTTGTTGTTATCATTATTAAATGATATCGGAATGTTGTATCAGTATTTAATTTTATGATTTTCATCATAGTAAGGTTTAACAATATAGAAACCTTCTAAACCATTTGTTGTTATACCTAAATCAGCAAATTTATTAAATTCTGAATCAGGCATTTGATCTGTTGCATCTTTAACATAGTGAGCTAATTTATAAATCTTCTTACCATTTATTCTGCTTGATGGATTATTAGCTACATTGTAGTTATATTTAACAAAAGTATCGTATGAATAATCTGACTTAATGTACTCAGGTGCAGGTGTATAGTTAAAAGATGATCTAACTACAATTTCTGAAGAAACATAGTAATCAAGTTGTTTAGTTCTGAAGAAATTATCAATTTCTAAAGCCATTGAATTTAATCCTGTAGGATTATCTTTTTCGTTGATTAATTTATTAATGCTATTCTTAATACCATTAATCATTTCTTCGTTATTTCCAACATTAATTAATTGGAAAACATTCTTTTCTTGAGTTTTTTCATCAAATGAGTCAATTGTAAGTTGTTGCTTAATACCTATGTTATTAGCCCCAACTTCTTCTTTAACTTTGTTATAGATGTTTTGCTTAACAATTAATAAAGCACCTGTTTTAATTTCATTAATTGTTTCGTTTAAGATGTTTTTGTTAATAATTCTTTTATAAGCATTTTCAGTAAGGTCTTCTTTATTAATTCCTTCGATGAAAGCTATTGTTCTAGGACTTTCATATCTATAAGATTCATAGTTAGGAATTTGTGTACCACTGTGTGTATCAAATTCAGGAATTTTGAAGGCACCTTCATTATCTTTTAAAGCTTCTTTTAATTCATTTGATAACGCGAAGAATTGTTCTTTGTATTCCTCAAATCCAGGATTATCTAAAGCCTTTAATTTATCTTCATATTTCTTAAGAATTGCTTTAAGTTTTGTGATTAAATCTTGATATTTAGTTACTGTGGCATTCTTATTAATAAAGTCATTTGCAAGAATGTATGTATTTTCAATTAAAGTCTTAATGTAGGCAAATTTTTCGGCATCTACAGTTTTAACACCATATTGTTCTTCAATAGGAGCTAGATTTAATTGAGTTTTTAAAATTTCTTCTTTTGAAACAATTGGTTCTTGAACTGCGACTAATTCAGCTTCATCAGATAAGTTTCCATCTTCGTTATATTTATAAATGTAGTTTGAAATATTCTTAGATCAGTATGAAAACTCCTTAAACATAGCTGGAATAGTATTATTTTGTAATGGATTATCACTAATTAAACGTTCCATAAAAGCAATATAAGCACCTTCTCATTTGTCCTTATATTTGATGTAAGTTGATTCATATACTTTTCTTTGGTAGTATGTTAATCTTTCTTGACGAGCTGCTCATTTTAAAGGAACATTGTATGTTTTTCCAGTTTGGAACTGGAAAAATTCTTTTTCTAAAGTAGTCTCATATTGACTATCTTTTCCAAAGATAGCCTCATAAGCTACATTACGATTTAGCTTTTCTTCCATGATTTCAGCAATTGTTCTATTAGCTAAGGAAGGAATAATTGTAGGTTGTAAGTTATTATCTAAAATGAAAACTAATTTTTGATTATTGTATGAAGCAAATCCTAATTTATCTGCAAATTTTTCTGGTTGCACTTCTATTACAGGAGCAGTTTTCTTTCAATTTTGACCTTTAATAAGATCAAAAGTAATTTCTTTAGTTAAAACATTGATAAACATTGTTGAAACTTGAGAAAGAATAATGCCTTCAGAAGATTGAGAAATATAAGCGATATCACTCATTTTGTATTCTTTATCAAAATGTAATTGACTATCTGCAGTAAGTTTTACTTCTTTTTGTGCATTAGTATATGTACCATCTAAATTTTTAGCAAATAGGTCTACAGAATAATTTGAAGCAAGAGAGAAAGTTTTTTGAGGTTTTGAATAATCAAGTCTTAATAAACTTGTATTTACATCATCACTCTTAAGTTGGTTATACATCTTAATAAAATCACTCTTCTTGATGTATGAATCAACGTATTTTGGATCATCAATGAAATCTTTAATTGGAACAAAATCTTCTTCAACTTTACGAAGATCGATAATATCCAATACTTTTTTGTAACCATCTTCAACATATAGAATTGGTTTGTTATATGCATCAGGTAAAGCATCAGCTTGTGCAAGTCCATTAATTAAGTACCCATCATTGTATGCTTTAGCATTTGTTGATAAGTTTAAATCGATTGTTAAATCATGTGAAACTGATTTTTCTTTGATTTTGTTATATTGTAATTTCATTGATTGAGCAGTATCATGAAGCAATGTGAAAATTCCTGATGTTAAAAACACCAAGATAGTCAGTCCTGCTACAGTAGCTTTATTTCTAAATAAAGACCTAAAAACTTCTTTAAAAAGATTCTTCATATCTCTCCATTCTTTCTTGCCTATAATTTAATATATTAAATTATAGCCATTTTTTTATGATATAGCCACTTCGCGAACCACCCCTCCTAAAATGAACTAAAAATAATAAAAAATAACCTTTTAGCCTACACAATAGGTATAAAAGGTTATTTTTACAAATTTAGAACATGAACTTATTGCATTTTCAATTAAGTTTTTGTTTCTGTTTTATCTCTAAATTTACTTTTTTAAGTAATTTTTTACATGTTTTTTATTAGGCCAAAAATGCACTAATTATCTAAGAAATTAATGATATCTTCTATAACATGATCCTTGATTTCTTCGTTTAATAATTCATGTCTGCAGTTAGGATAATCAATGTATTTAATCTTTTTAAATCCTGCTTTTTCTAAATAAGTTCTAGATTGTTTTGCACCTTTTGTATATCCAGTACATGGATCTCCTGAACCACGAACCATTAAGACAGGAATATTATTAACTTCTTGATATTTATTAATTTTCTTTAGGTTGTTTGATAAATGAAATAAATCTTTAAAAGCAGCAATTTTAAATCCAAATCCACATAAATCATCTGCTAAATATTCATCCACATTGCTTTGATTGTGTGAAATTCAATCAACTCTTGTTCTAGGATGTTTGATCTTACGATTAAATGCACCTATTGCTAAAGAATTAATAAAAGGTGAATAAGTTTCAGGACCTCTAAATGCTTGCCATACATGTGCAACTCCTATAGCGATTGGAGTTCCACTGAAATATTTTGGATATCCACATAAAATAACTTTTTGATAATGTTTAGATTCAGTTTGCATTAGATTACGAAGAATAATCGAACCCATTGAGTGACCAAAGATAATAACTTGATCTTGATTAAATCTTTCTCTGTAATATTTATTGATTAATTTATAGTCCTCTAAAAGAACTTTATGTCCATCTTTTTCAGCAAAGAACCCTAGCACAGGGGCTTTTTTACCATGACCCCTCATATCACTTGTTAGAACAGTGTATCCAGCTTCATTTAAACATTTAGCAAAGTAGTTATATCTATCTTGGTGTTCTTCCATACCGTGAATAATTTGAACATATCCTTTAGGATTTTCTACTTCAAATAGATGTAATAATAATTCATATCCATCATTTGCTTTTAAAATAATTTCTTCCATAATTTCTCCTATTAAAAAAGATTGTTACTAATTTTCACAATCTTTCTTAATCTTATTTTTCGCTTTCGGCACGAGCTTGTTCTATTTCTTCATTTCTCTTGTCTATGTTTGCTTGATCTCTAGCTTGTGAAATTTCTTTTTCTCTTAATTCAATACCATTTTCTTGTACTTCTACAGCTTGCTCACTGTGTTCTTCGACTTTAGATTCACTAGGTTCTGAAGTCATCTTGATTAATTCATCTAAATCTAAAGGTTCACTATTTTCCACTTTAGTTTCTTCTTTTTTAGGTGGTAATTCTAAATGAGTTGCGATGTAATCAATTTCTTCAGCAACAATAGTTTCTTTTTCTAATAATAAAGTCTTAATAAGTTCAAGTAACTTAGGATTGTCTTTAATAACTTGTGTAGCTAATCTTTTTGCTTCAAGCATTATTTTTCTGATTTCTAAGTCAATTTCATGGCTAATTTGGTTTGATAATGAAGATGAAGTTGCTAATGCTTTTCCTAAGAATGGTGAACCTTCTTCTTCTTGATATTTAATAGGTCCTAAATCAGACATACCAAATTCAGTTACCATTCTACGAGCGATTGTTGTTGCTTTAGCAATATCATCTGAAGCACCTGTTGAAATTTTATCTTCACCATAAATAATTTCTTCAGCTGCTCTACCACCCATAAAGCTTGCGATAGAAGCGAGTAATTCTTCTTTGGTGTAGTTGTATTTTTCATTTTCAGGCATCATTAAGTTATATCCACCTGCTTGACCACGAGGAATAATAGTAATCTTTTGAACTTTATTTCCTCCAGGCACTTTAATTCCCACAACAGCATGTCCTGCTTCGTGGTAAGCAACCATAGTTAATTCTTCACGTGTTATTGTTCTTGATTTCTTAGCTGGTCCAGCCATAACTCTATCGATCGCTTCATCGATTTGATCTCTTGTTATAACTCCAGTATTTTCACGAATAGAAAGTAACACAGATTCATTAATAACGTTTTCAAGTTGAGCTCCTGAGAACCCAGGTGTTCTTCTAGCTACATTATCAAATGTAATATCGCTTGAGAAACGTTTACCTTTAGCATGTAGTTTTAAAATTTCTTCACGTTCTTTAACATCAGGTAACCCAACTGTAATAACTCTATCAAAACGACCAGGTCTTGTTAAAGCAGGATCAAGTACGTCTGTACGGTTAGTTGCAGCAATAAATAGTAATCCTGAATTTTCCTTAATACCATCCATTTCAACTAGAAGTTGGTTAAGTGTTTGTTCACGTTCATCGTGACCTCCACCAATACCACTTCCACGAGTTCTACCGATAGCATCTAACTCATCGATAAACACAATGGCTGGAGCATTTTTTCTAGCTTCTGCAATTACTTGTCTAACTCTTTTAGCCCCCATTCCAACGAATAATTCAACGAAGTTTGAGGCAGATACGAAGAAGAATGGAACATCAGCTTCTCCGGCTGTTGCTTTAGCAAGTAATGTTTTTCCTGTTCCAGGAGGACCTCCAAGTAAGATACCACGAGGCATTCTAGCTCCTGAAAGTTCGTATTTTTTAGGATTCTTTAAGTAATCTACTATTTCACTAATTTCTTCAATAGGTTCCTTATTTCCTGCAACATCAGAGAATCTCTTATCTGATTTAATTATTTGAGCAGGACTTTTATCACCAAACATTCCAGAACCTTGGCCATTCATCATTTTCATTTGGTATCTAAAAATAATAACCATTAAAATAATGAAGATTAAAGTTGGTAAGAATGGAAGAATATATGTAGCAAAGAAGCCTGGTGTAGGTGCTTGCATTACTGTTCATGATTTAGCTGCTGTATTTAAAGTAGCAGATAATTTCCCATTTCCTAGCAAGTCATTAATTAATCCAGCACCACCACCTGTTGTAAATTTAGTAACGACATTACCATTTACATAAATACCATTAATGGAGTTTTGGTATGGATTAAACACAATTTCTTTGAAATATTGATCAGACTCTTTATTAGCTTTTTCAAGATTTTCAAAGAATGTTGATGTAGATCATGAAGTAGCAGCATTAACTTTGTTTACGATTAAATAAATCATAAGACCTATAGCAAGTAAAACAACAAGAGTTGTTATGGCTGCACGTCATCATTTTTTCTTGTTTGAGTCCATAATTTCCTTTCTGTTTAAATATATTTAATAATTATATACTTTTTATTAAAAAAATAATATTAGCAAATGAATTATTTACTTGCTAATATTATTTAGATTTAGGCAATATTAATAGACCTTTTTCTTTAACAAGATAATCGTCATTATCAAGCTTATAAGTTGATGTTCTATTCTTAGATATGATGAAAGAAACAATCGAATTTATCTTGCCTGTAGTCAAATTCACATTAAAATAGTTTTCATTGATAAATTTATAAGCTAATTCATTTTTATTGGTTAATCTTGCAAAAACATCTTGTGAGAAGTTTGATTTGTTTCATTTTTTATAAGCTTTGTTTATTCTAATTTGTTTAATGTGTAGTTTTTTGTTTTTTAATTGGAAATATCAAAATCACATTATCTTTAATACTTGGTGATTACGATATGTCATTCTTATTTTGTTTCTAGTGTATTCTTGAGTTAAATTTGAAGAATCAATGTGAAAAGGTATTCTTTCAAAAATGCATTTATGAGCAATATAGTCTTTTCAATATTTGTTTACATATGGACGATAAACATTCATACCATAGATAACATTATATTTTTTAATCCCATAAAAATCTTTTCTACGTTTAGATGCCTTAGTCATCATTGCACTTTCAAAGAAATCGTCCTTGTTGTGGGCTATTAATAAATAATTGCAATTTTCTTGATCATAGATCTTCTTGAAAAATTGATATCTTTGTTCTCTAGCTCAATCTTCAAAATTTCCACTTGTATAATCTTCTTTAGAAAGCTCTAAAACAAATAATTTTATCTTGTGTCTAGCACAAAAGTTTTTAACTATATCTGTTTCTATGTTACTATCATCTCTTTGATGATAATTAAGATGGGCTACTACTATATTTTCATTTTTATATCTATCTAGTAGGAACATACTGTCTGAACCACCACTGACTGCTAATAAATATTTATTATTTAAATCTTTTTTATGAAACTTATTTTTTAGCATTGTACTTGTTCATTAATGTGTATATATCATTAAATGCAAATGATATTGCAGCATTAGCAGCATTATCAAGAATTGGTTCTAAAACTTCCATTTGTTCTTGAGTGAATCTTCCTAGAACAAAGTCACGGAGAGCTGATTGATGAGGTGTTGTAATACCTATTTTTAAACGTTTGAAGTCTTGACTTCCTAGTTGTTGAATGATACTAATAACACCATTATGTGATCCGCCTGAACCACCTACTTTAATTGTGCTTTTACCTAGAGGATAGTCTTTTTCGTCATGAATTACCATTACATCATCTGGTGAAATTTTGAAAAAATTACAAATTGAAGCCACAAATGAACCAGAATCGTTCATGTATGTTAATGGTTTAGCAATAATTAAATCATCCACTTTAGCATAAACACCATTGAATTTACTTTTATTTAGTTCAATTTGTAATTTTTTACAAATCTTATCAATAGTTAAAAATCCAGCATTGTGACGAGTAAATTTATATTGTTCACCTGGGTTTCCTAATCCAACAATTAATTTCATACTAGTCTCCTTTTATAAAATAAGCAAAATGAGTTAATATAGGTTTTTCATAGATATTGCTTTTTAAAATAACTTCACCATAATTTGTTTGATTATTTGTAATTATTATTAAATTTTGCATTGCACGTGATGTTGCAGTATATAAGAGTTTTTTGCTTAACATTCTCTTGTGAGAAGGGTGCACTAAAAAGATGATTACATCTAGCTCACTACCTTGGAATTTGTGAATTGTAGTACCATATGCAAGGCTTATTTGTTCATTAAATTCACCTTTAGTGTACTTGATTGTAGTTTTTCAATTATTAGCACGCTTAAATGTAACATAGATGTGAGAAATTTCTTTTTTCTTGCTTTTACCAACACTATATTCGATATGGTCAATATATCCTATATCTCCGTTGCAGATGTCTTCATCAAGTCTGTTTTCAAGTTGTATAACTTTATCACCAACTCTAAAATTAACTACTCTACCATTACGTTTATAAGATAAAAATACTTCATTATCTGGATTGATTTCATCTTGAATTAATCTATTAATTTCAAATAATCCATAATCACCTTTATATGTAGGACATAGTAATATAACGTTTTCAAGTCCGTGTTTAGCAACTTGTTTTTTGTATATTTCTACAACCTTTTCATTAACATCTTCGTCTGAAGCTTGGTATAAGTCTACTTCATTCTTTTTGAACTCAGGAATACCATTATTTTTAATTTCAGTGAAGTGTTTTCAAATTGATACTGAATCACTTCTGAAGAATTCGTCTAAGAAAGTTACTGAAAACTTATTAGATTTAATAATTTCTCTTAATAAGTCTCCTGGGCCTATAGGTGGTAATTGGTCTACATCCCCGATTAAAATAATTTTTTCAAGCGATGGACAAGCATTTAACAACTTATCAAAAAGATTTATATCAACCATTGAAAACTCATCAATAACTATTACTTTCATATCTTTAAGAGTTTCTAAGTGATCGGGTGAAATATCTTCTGATGTATTTGCGATTCTTAGAAAACTATGAATCGT
Source organism: Mycoplasma tracheobuteonis (assembly GCF_054456995.1). NCBI lineage: Bacteria > Bacillati > Mycoplasmatota > Mollicutes > Mycoplasmatales > Mycoplasmataceae > Mycoplasma > Mycoplasma tracheobuteonis. The sequence continues at coordinate 31,739 of NZ_JBTKTG010000009.1, forward strand.
TCTAACTCTACTATTGATTTTAGATGTAATATTAGTTGCAGCCCTACCAGTAGGAGCTAAAATAGCATAATCTACATCTAAAGTTAATTGACTTTTTTCTAAAGTATCAAATATATGTTTAATAATAAATGTTTTTCCAGTCCCAGGGCCACCTGAAATAATCGAAACATTTGAATTAATAAAATTATAGTAACCTTGTTTTTGATTTTGTGATAGTTGCACTAATTCATATTCGCTTTTAGGTACTAAATTTATACCATTAGCTCTACCTGCAAGATATTTTAGTTTTGAAGCAATAAATTTTTCTTTATCTACAGTCTGTTTTCTAGATAAATAAACATTATGATTTTGATCAAAAGACTTCACTAACTTATTATGTGCAGCAAGATATTCTATATATTCATAAATTCTATTAATATCATAATCAAAAATAAATCTTAATTGATCCACGATATATTCGTAAGATATCAATGTTGAATTATCATTTTCAAGTTGCTCTATGATATCGTCTAAATAAGCCTCAAAACGATTAATAGAAGCTAAATCTCAACCAATTTCTATAGCAAACTCATCTATCACAGGAAGTGAAGGATATACCTTGTTTAAATACAATAAATATGGGTTTTGGTTTTTATAATAATCAACAAAATCCATATCTTCGTTTTTATGATATTTTTTAAGCACTTCTAAAAGATCAGACATGTTTCTTGAGTAGAAGAATTGTATATTGTTATGTGCCTCATCAGAAACACCCATTAGTGCTTTGATTCTTAGTTCATTTTCACCATAGTATTTAACTAATGAATTAAGTTGTTTATTAGTCATAACACTTAATAATTTTTCTTCATTTTCATTAACTTCATCAATTAGTTTGAATAAATTCTGCCCGAATGCATCAATTATCTTTTTAGCAGACATTTTTCCGATATTAGGTACATTTTTAGAAATATAATCTTCTCAATTAACTTCTCTTTCTTCTAAAACAGGAACATATGCTTTTAAAATAAATGAATTTCTATTTTTCGGACTTTCAGTAACTGTTATTTCATACTCAGTAAATAGATCAGGAACATTACCTCTACAATAAACAGGATAGGTCATATTTGAACTATCCGATCTGAATAATAAAAATGCTCAATTTTCATCTTTTGAGCCACTTAAAATTTTTGCAAATTTTCCTCTAAATACTGATTCTGCCATAATTATTTATATTATAAAGTTTTTATTTTTTTATATCACTAAAAAATGTAAATAAGTACCTATTATGCACAATAGTTTTCCACAACTTTATCCACTTTTATTTATGTGGATAACTCATTTTTATTCACAAGTTAATAAAATTATTTTTAAATATTGTGGAAAAATACAAAAATCCCTATTTTTATGTATTAAAAGTTGTGGAAAATATTGTGGAAAAAGTGTGTGTTATTACTTAAAAAATATATTTATTAACATAGTATTTAAAAACTTATAAAATTGAGTTATGAATATATTAGAAAAAAACGAAGAAATTGATAATGATACAGTTAAACTTAACGTTTTAAACGATGTTTTTGTCGAGTATATGAAAAACGAAATTCAAGATAATATGCTTTTTAGAACATTCTTTAAAAATTTAAGAATAATGTCATTTGAAAATAATGAAGTTATCATATTTTTTCCTAAAGTTTATCCAGATTTGCATAACTTTAAAAAATATTATAACGATACATTTGTTAAAGCTGTTAATGAAGTCTTTGGTGAAGGTGTTGCCTTTAAAGTAATTGATAAAGATTATTTAGAAGCAAGCAAAAATGCTGAAAAAGTTATTAAGAAGGCTGATACTTTAGTTAAAAAATCAAGTAAACCTAATTCTCAATATACATTTGATAATTATGTTGAAAGTAAATTTAATAAAGAAGCACTTAATATTTGTAAGGCTATAGCAGATGGTGACTATGCATTTAATGTTTTATTTATTTCTGGTAATTCTGGATTAGGAAAAACACACCTATTAAAAGCTTTAGAGAATAGTTTTGTTGAAAAAGGTAAAAAAGTTTACTTGGTAAACCCGAACACCTTCACAAATTCTTTAACAAGTCTTTTAAAAGAAAACGATCAGAAAAAACTACTAAATATACATAAAAGTTTAGTTGATAACTATGATTTAGTGCTTTTTGATGATTTTCAACTGTTTGGAGAAGGAAATAAAAAATCTACAAAAGACTTTATTTTCCAAATTCTAGATGGAAGAATGGAAAGAAATAAAATTACAGTCTTCTGTAGTGATAAAGATATAAGTCAAATCTCAAATATGTTTGATAATCGCCTTATAACACGTTTTCAATCAGGTTTTATAACTAAAATTAAACAACCCGATATAGATGATTTATCAAAATTACTTGATTTCTTCCTAGAAGATATTGAATTAAGTAACGATTTAATCTCTGAAGAAGCTAAAGAGTTCATTATACGTAATCATACAGCATCAATAAGAACTCTTTTAGGGGCTGTAAAACGTATTTCACATTACAAACAAGATATACTAAACACACCTCAAGAATATATTTATAAGACAATTACAAATATTTTTGAAGATGTAATTCAACAACAAGAAAACATAACACCAGATATTATTATAAAAGCTGTTTCTAAGTACTATAAAATACCTACTAAAGACATTTTATCGAACTCAAGAAAAGCTGAAATAGTAGTTGCACGTCACATAGCAATGTATATGATTTCAATTCAGCTTGATTATTCATCTACAGAGCTTGGAAAAGTCTTTAAAAAGGATCATTCAACAGTTTTAAATGCTTTACGTAAATTTAAAGATACTGATGATGAGTCGCTAAAACGTACAATTCAAGAACTAAAAAATCAAATTTATAAAATTAATTAACAAGATATTCACAAGTTATGCTATGAGCTAAAATGTAGTAAAAAGTTAAATTTTTATAGATATTTTAGCTTAAAAACATACTTTTTAAAGTTATCCACATATCCACAAGATATATTATTTATATAAAGGAGGTTTTATGAAATTCACAATTTCTAAACCTAAAATTGATCAGTTAGTAGAATTCCTTTCTACATATATAGATAGTAATGATACATTTATCCCATTTAGATGTATTTACATAAATATAGATACAGATAATTTAACATTAATTGGCGCTTCTTCTACTTTAGCAGCTAGAAAAATTTTACCAGTTGACAATAATGAAATAACAGTTGAAAGATCAGGTAATTTCTATTTATCAGCAAGCTTACTTAAAAACATTATTAAAAAGTTTGATAAAGAAATTACATTTGATGCAAAAGAAAATTTAATAGATATATATGAAGGCTCTACAATATTTACTTTAACAAAATTAAATGCAGGAGTTTATCCTCAAATAGATTTTGAAGATTTAGAAAATAAAGTTTCTATTAATTCATATACATTTGAAAAAGTTATCAATGATGTTTCTACATCAACTAGTGCTTCTAATGATAGATTAAATTCATTAATATATAAATGTATTAATATCTCTTCAAACAACAATGAACAATTAAGATTTTTAGCTACTGATTCATATAGATTATCTACAGAAATTATTAAATTAGAAAAACCTGTAAAAATCGATTTAACAATTGATGCTAGAAACCTTAAAAAACTTATTACAAAAGATGCTCCTGAAAAAGTTGATTTATTCTTCAATGCTAATAAAATTGGTGTTGCATACGAAAATACAGTAATATGAACTTCAATTAATAAAACACAATATATGGATGTTTCTTCATTATTCCAAGTTCAATACACAAGAAACTTCAAAATCGAACGTGAAGAGTTACTTAAAACTCTAAATAAAGCCTTATTCTATCAAACGGAAAAAGATAAGAAGATGGAATTTTACTTCGAAGATCATGATTTAAAAATCATTTACGAAGTACCTGAAATAGGAACAGCTAATGCAGTATCAAATAAATTAGAAATCGTAGAAGGAAAAGGTGTTGAAATAGACTTTAACTATACATATGTTAAGGATGCTGTATCAGCACTTGATTCTGGAATGTTAAATATTTTTGTTTCTCAGAATGAAGATAAAATCTTATTTATCTCAGAAAACGATCCTAACCACATTCAATTAATTACACCTATGAGAAAGTTCTATAATAAATAATGACTATTAAAATCAAAGGTGGTTCAATTAAGCTATCTCAATTCCTTAAAAAGATAGATGAAATTGATACAGGTGGTCAAGCAAAAATATTTATCTTAAATAATGATATAAAAATAAATGGTGAAGCTCCAAAGGGGAGAAGTTCTAAAATCAAAGTAGGTGATATTGTTTGAATAAATGATTCCCTTTACACAATAGCTTCAGCAGACGAAAATAATGAATAAGCCTATGTCCTAGGCTTTTTTATTTTTCAAAATAAAAAACACAGCATAACACTGTGCTTTTAATGTAAACAAATCTATTTTTGTGCAGGAGTATCTGGTGTAGGTTGGAATACTCAACCTTGTTGATCCAATAAATCAACAATTTTATTAAAGTTAAATGAAGATGATCCAATAGCTTGTTTTATTCAGCTTCCGTAAGATGTGTTTCCTGGGATTAATACATAACTTGCGGCAAAGTTTTCTGTTTCTCAGCTTTTAGTTTCAGGATTATAGTATACAGATTTAACATCTAAACTATCGTTACCGAATAATTTTCCGTAGTTATTTGATGAGTCTTTTAATGCTGCAATAACTTCTGCGTTAGTGATATTTGGTTTTTTACTGAAGTTATCGTTGAAGTCAGAAATATCATCACCAACACGCATAACAACTTTAAATTGTGCTTGAACACCATTGATATTTAATTTATTGTTGTTAATTCAGTGCATTCTTTGTTCTTTAGAAACTTTAATGTTATTGTTTTCTTGGTTAAAGTCTTTAGGATTACTTTTCTCATCTGTTCCTTGCATTCACCAGATTCATTGAGGCATAAATTTAGCATCTAATCCAAGGTCTGTTAAGTTTTTCTTAGATGGTTCAAGTTGTCCTTGTTGATCTCTGTTTGAGTTAAACATAACAACTCCACCTTTAGATCAAACATGTTTAATAAAGTTAATAGCACCTGCTACTTCTTTAGCATTAGCTTGGTTTACAAAGTTTCCTCATAATGCTGGTGAGAAGAAAGTGTTATTTTTAACTAAATAGTTTTGGAAAGCGAAGTTATTCAAAACTGTTTCATCTAAATCCATAAATACAACAGGAATAAATTTTCCTTCTTCTGTAGCAGTAACAGTAACTGTTTCACCAGTTGTATTAACTTTTGTTAGATCCACATTAGGTTGTGTAATCATTTTATCGAATAATCTAGCGGCAGATGCGTATGTTTGCATACCCATAGCTTGTTTTTCAGCTGAAATACTGTTTCAAGCATTTGAAGAAGCTAATGATACTGTATTAAATTGATTCTTTAATTTAGCTATAGCATCTGCGTTAGCAGCTTCTGTAGTGGCTTTTTCTGCATTTAGTTGTTTAATTTGTGCTTCTAATTGAGCAATTTTTTCTTTGTCAGATGATGATACATTGTTATTACATGCAACTACAGTAGCTATAGGGGCAATAATTGTTGTTGCAGCAGCAATTGACATAAGTGATTTAGTAATTTTATTCATCTTATTCTCCTTATAAATTAATCATTACATTAAAATACTACTACTTATATATTCTTGTGTAGCAAAAAAGAAAAATGTGGAACGATTTTGTTCCACATGCTTAATTGCAATCTCCAGTGCAACACTTTTATTAAGGTATAATAAAAGTGGAG
>NZ_JBTKTG010000010.1:0-35086 GCF_054456995.1 Mycoplasma tracheobuteonis
AATACCTGTTGCACTATTATCTTGAGTGTTGCTTAAACCAGTTGCTGTATCTGCTACATTTTTAATCAATCGCTTTTCCCAAGTGTTAGTAAATCCTTTGAATCTAATATTTGGCACTAATTTCTCACTTTTCATAATCCCTCACCTAAAAATTCTTCTCTTGTTATTAATTTTATCATACCTATTTTAGATAAATTTAAAATGGATATTTTTATTAACGCTTGCCTTGAGTAATAAGTATTATAATAATTATTAATAAATATTTAACAGTTTAAATAATAAAAGGAGTTTAAATGAAGATTTTAATCAAAAACGCGACAATTGTCACAATGGATGATAATAAAAAGCTTATTGAAAATGGAAATGTCTATATCGAAGGTAAGTATATTACTAACATTACTCAAGATTTAGATCATCAGTTTAAAGCAGATAAAATTATTGATGCTAAAGGTAATGTATTAATGCCGGGGCTAATTAATTGTCATACTCATATAGCCATGACAATGTTAAGAAATCATGCTAATGATGTTACTTTAGAGGATTGACTATATAAACACATTTTTCCTGTAGAAGGAAAAATGAAAGCAGAAGAAGTTTACTATGGTGCTAAACTCGGAATGCTTGAAATGATTTCAAGTGGTACAACTACATTTTTAGATATGTACTTTCACGAAGATAAAGTAGCTCAAGCTGCTGATGAAGTTAATATTAGAGCATATTTAGGAATAGGGATCACAGGTGATTCTCTTCAACGTAATTTAGCTGAAACTAAAGCTTTATATCAAGCATATGTAAATAATGATTTAGTACATGGTGTGGTATCACCTCACTCAGTGTACACAAATGATGAAGCTGATTTAATTAAGTGTGCTGATTTATTAAAAGAATTAGGGTGCTTACACACAATTCACTTAAATGAATCTAAAGTAGAAGTAGCTAATGCTAAAGCTAAATATGGTGTTAGTTCATTACAAGAAGCATATAAGACAGGAAATCTAACAAATAAGACAGTTGTAGCTCACGGAGTACACTTAGATGAAGAAGATATTAAACTTGTAAAAGAAGTAGGATGTTCTATTGCTCACAATCCTTGTTCTAATTTAAAACTTTCGTCAGGAGTTATGCCAGTAGCTGAATTATTAGCTAAAGGTGTAAATGTTTGTTTAGGAACTGATGGAGCTGCTTCAAATAATAATTTAGATATGTTTGAGGAAATGAAATTTGCCTCTTTAGTACAAAAAGGTGTTTATGATGATCCTGAATACTTAAATGCTTGAGACACACTAAAAATGGCTACTGTAAATGGTGCTAAAGCATTACATATGGAAAATGAATTAGGAAAAGTGCAAAAAGGATATCTAGCTGATTTAATCTTAGTTGATATCAATAATATTAATCACACACCTAAAGCAAATATAATTGATTCTCTTGTATATTCAACCAATTCAAGAGATGTATATACAACTATTATTAATGGTAAAATCGTTTATGAAGATAATGAATTTAAAACAGCAAATGTAAAAGAATTAATTAATAAAGTAAACGAACTATATAATAAGATTTCTAAATAAGATGCTTAACAAGCATTTTATTTTATAGCTTTTTAATTATTTATTAAATAATTAAAGTTCAAAATAATGAAAAAATATTTAACAAATTTCAAAAATAAAGGTATATTTATAACTAATTATGGGAACAAAGAATTTAATTATTGTCGAATCACCTAATAAGGTTAATACAATCCAAAAGTATGTAGGAGATGACTACGAAGTTGTCGCTAGTGTTGGTCACATTTTAAAAATGAAGACTAGTGGAACATATGGTTTTGGTATTGATATGGAAACTTGAGAGCCAGAATATAGTGCTGACTCAAGTAAGAAAAAAGTAATTTCACAACTTAAATCTGCAGTTAAAAATGCAAAACATATCTATATCGCAACTGACCCGGACCGTGAAGGGGAAGCGATCGGATATCATTTAGTAGAATACTTAAAAGTACAAGATAGATACTCAAGAATTAAATATAATGAAATTACAAAAGAAGCAATTCTAAAATCACTTGCAAAACCACAAGAGTTAGATTACAACTTAATTGATGCTCAAAAAGCTCGTAGAATGTTAGATCGTATTATAGGGTTTAGACTTTCTAAATTAATGAGAACTAAATTAAAACAAGCTCCTGGAACACCTACAGCAGGTAGAGTTCAAAGTATTGCTTTAAAACTAATTGTTGATCGTGAAAATGAAATTAGAGCTTTTGTGCCCGAAAAATATGCTACTTTATCAGCTGATTTTGGAAACGATAATTTTGCAACATATTTTGATGCAAAAGTTACAGGTGATAGAAAAGATTGAATCTTAGCAGATCAACTTGAAAACTTCAAAAAGTACTTTGCCACAGCTAAAAAAGAATTAGTAGTAGAAGATATCAAGGTTAGTGAGCGTAAGGTTCCAGCTATGCAACCATTTAAACAAGCTGTAATTTATCGTAAATCTCCTTTATCTTCTCAAAGTACTCAATATGTACTTCAAAAACTTTATGAAGGATTTGGAGATGGTGGGCTTATTTCATACCCAAGAACGGATTCAACACGTTTATCTCAAGACTTTATAGACCAAGCACATAGCTATATTGAGAAAAAATGAGGTAAAGATTATATTGCTGCTGAAGTCAAAGGTTTTAGTGGAGATCAAGATGCCCACGAAGCCATAAGACCTACACACATTGAGCTTACACCAGCGAGTGCAAAAGCTTTATACAACTTAACTGAATCAGAATTTAAGATTTATAAAATGATTTATGATAACACTCTTCAAGCTTTAATTAAGCAACCTGTTAGAGAAGTTACTTCATATACATATTCTAATGGTGATTACTCATTTAGAAATTCATATTCAAAAATTAAATACGATGGATACTATGTTGTAACTGGAAAAGAATCAGAAGACGTAAACCCTGGATATACTTTAGGACAAGTAGTTCCTGTTGAAGGATTTGTTTTCGAAGATCATGAAACTAAACCAGTTGCTAGATATAATGATGGGTCATTAATTGAAGCGTTAGATAACATCAAGGTTGGTAGACCTTCAACTTTTGCTGCTACTGTTAAGATAGTTAAGGATAGAAACTTCGCTGTTAAAGATGGTGGTGCTTTAGTTCCTACACAATTTGGTGAAATTGTTCTTAAAGATTTAATTACAGGTTTCCCTAATATTATAAATGAAGATTATACAGCTCAAGTAGAAGCTCAACTTGATGAAATTGCTGAAGCACAAATTACTAAAAATGTTGTAATGCAAGATTTTTGAGATAGATTTGTTAAAGAATTCGAAGTAGCTGATAGCAAGATTGAAACTTATATTTTCCCATTAAAAGAATTTGATACACCTTGTCCTGAAGATGGTGGATTATTAGTTCAAAGATATAATAAGAAAAATCAAGCATTCGTAGCTTGCAAGAACTTCCCTAAATGTAAATATACAGCTTCTCTTCCTGAAGAAACAAAAACTGAAGATGAAGATGAATTAGCAGAAGCTACTTTCGTTAATGATATTGAATTTGATTAATACTTTCGTGTCTATAGGGCACGATTTTTTGACAACAAAAGCGCCCTAGAGCTAGGACGCTATTTGTTATTGTTTTTGAGTTGATTTAAGTCTCATTTTCTCTTTAATACGTTGTGATACATTATAGTGATATCAAGCTTTTAGGATATAACCGAAAGCTACGAATAATATGTAGGATACTAATGAAACTGTATTTTTAATTCCTCAAGTATCTCCTATAATTCAAGGACAATAGAAGAAAAATAGTAAGAATGCAAGGACGCATATGTCTATCACATAGGTACATTTTTCTCAAATTGGAATTTTTGGTATTCTCTTTTTACGTTCTAATGCAAATGCTATATTAAAGGTAATTATATCCTCAATAAATAGTGCAGTAGAACAAGCAATAATAGTTCCATCAAAGAAATCTTGTCTATTTTGCTCGTTTTTCATTACTGAAGGAATTATTCATAAAATCACCATTGAAACTAAAATGATTACTGTACTAAAGACAATAGCATTTTTAAATTCTTGATTTTTATTTCTTTTAGCTAGTGATTCTGGGAAAAAACCATCTTCTGCAAGTGGTACAACTCTACGAGCTGTAGAAGCACTTTGAAATAGTTTATAACTTAAATCATTGCATAAGAAACCAATGATAAATAATACAACTCCTGCTCCACCTAAACCATAGGTATAAATAGCAGACATATTAATATTTCTAGTAGCATTTGATTTTAAATCATCAGGTAAGAATAAGTATAAGCTAAAAAAGATTAAGTAAAATGAGAATATAACTGCAAAAGAGATTAGAAGGATTTTTCTAAAGCTCTTAAATTTTACATCCTTAACCATAGCAGAAACATCTTCCATTCCTGCAAAAGCATACATAAATAATAATGTATTTGAAATTATTAATCTAGGCGAGATTACATTTAGCTTAGGATCTTTATCTACCTGTATCGTAGGTGCAGAAGGCTGTTTTGCTACAGCAACTATCATAATAACAATTGCTAATGTTAAGATAAATCACTTGAATCCAGAAGCAAACAAAATGATTTTCTTATTTGTTTTTAGTCCGATAGTAGAAATAGCAATAATTACAACGAATAATGCTATTGATACACCACGAGTGATTCATAATACCATATTGTATTGCGGGAAGTCTTCAGGCTTAGGAAGTACCAATTCAATTGCATCCACTAAAAATAATGGAGCAACTGCTGAAAGCAATGGAATTTGAATAAATTGGTTTCATCCAACGAAAAAGACTAAGTTATCGAGAAATTTGTTTTTCGATCTAGTTGTTTTATTCTTTGCAACGTCATCATCGATATGACGCGCAAATGAATAAGAGCCTCCATAATGATCATTATAAGTGTTTGCTAATCTTGAATATACTAATGCAATTCCGAAAACACAAAACCCAGCTAATAGTAGGACTAAATAACCTCAATATGAGATTTTTAGTACTGTGGAAATTGTGGTGATGAATCCAACACCTATAACAAAGTTTATAGTAAAGAAGGTAAAACTTTTTTCAGTAAATTGCTTTTCCATAAACTATTTAGATTCAAAAGTAATAATTTCTTTTGGTTCTTTATTTTCAAAAATTACTGAATAAATTTCTTCGTAATTTTTAACAGGAATGTATTGTAACTTGCTCTTGATTTCAAGTGGTACATCTTTTAAGTTTTTAACATTACCTGCAGGTATGAAAATACGTTTTAAACCTTTTGATGAGGCTGCAAATGATTTTTCTTTTAGTCCTCCGATTTCAAGAACTTTACCACGAAGTGTAATTTCTCCAGTCATACCAATTTCATTTGGTACAGCTCTTTGAGATAGTGCCGAAATGATTGCTGTAGTGAATGTAACACCAGCTGAAGGACCATCTTTAGGAACAGCTCCCTCTGGTACGTGAATGTGGATTGTATTAGCTTCGAAATCGAAGTCATTTATACCAAAGTGTTTTGCATTTGCTCTAACATATGTAAGCGCAATTTGAGCTGATTCTTGCATAACTTCTTTTAGAGATCCTGTTAATTTAATTTCAGGTTTTCCTTCAAAAGTAGTTACTTCAATAGGAAGAGTTGAACCACCATATGATGTGTAAGCAAGTCCTGTTACCACACCAGGTAAGTTGTCTTCTTCTTTTTCTTCATCTTTAAATTTAATTACTCCAAGTAAGTCTTCTAACTTATCGATAGTAATTTCAAATGATTTTAATTTAACATCATTAAGTTTCTTAAGTACGATTTTACGCGCAAGTTTATCAAGAATACGTTTAAGTCCACGAACTCCAGCTTCCATTGTGTAGTGCTTGATAATGTATTCAAGTGTAGTATCATCAATCTTAAACATTTTCTTATCTAAACCAGCTTGTTCTAGTACTTTAGGTACTAAGTATTTTTTAGCAATATTTACTTTTTCACTTAGTGTGTAGGCTGAAAGTTCAATAATTTCAACTCTATCTACAAGTGCAGGCGGAATATTGTCAAAGTAGTTAGCTGTTGCAATGAATATACATTTAGAAAGGTCATATTCATGTTCTAGGTAGTGATCTTGGAATTTTGTGTTTTGTTCAGGATCTAAAACTTCTAACATAGCACTAGCTGGGTCACCTTTGAAATCTGAAGCCATTTTGTCGATTTCATCAAGTAAGATAACTGGGTTTGAAACTCCTGTTTTTGTAATACCTTTAATGATTTTTCCAGGCATAGCTCCAACATAGGTTCTTCTGTGTCCTCTAATTTCAGATTCATCATGTACCCCACCAAGTGAGATTTTTAAGAATTTTCTTCCTAATGCTTCAGCAATTGCTTTAGAAAGAGAAGTTTTCCCTGTTCCAGGAGGACCTACTAAAGTAAGAATAGGAACATTGTTGTACTTATCTTGAAGACTTCTTCCTTCTTCTTGGAATAAATTGTTATCAATTAAGTACTCATTGTCGATTTCTGTATATTCGTCTTCATCCTTGTTTTGCTTTTTAACATTGATTAATACTGCTAAATATTCAAGGATTCTTTCTTTGATTTCTTCTAAACCGTAGTGGTATTGGTCTAAAGTGTCCTTAACGTGTTTAATATCTAATAATTCACGTTGAACTTTTCTTCAAGGTAATTTTTTAAGTGTATTTGTATAGTTCTTAGAAATAGCAGCTTCAGGAGATGCAGGCATCATTTCTGAAGAACGTTTTTCTTCTTCACTAATTAACTTGATTACAGATTCTGGATAAATTTTTCTTAATTTAGGATCTTTTAATATTGTTGTGTAGTCATCTTCTTCAACATCTGCGCCCATTTCTTCAAGGTAATCTTGAAGTTGTTTAATTTTTTCTCTGGCGATGAATTCTTGTTGTTGACGACCTAATTTTTTAGTAAGTTTTTCATTAATATTTGTACTTACTTCCATTTGAGTTGTAATTAATTGAGTAATTTGACTCATAATTACTTGATATGGCATTTGACGATCATGTGAAAGAACTGCATATAAGTCAAATTTAATATCAAATTCTTTAGGATCTAAGAAGTTAATGATTGTTGATAGGAATTGGTAGATATATTGATCTGATGTTTTGCTGATTTTCTTTGTGTAGTATTTCTTAAAGAAATCTTCAATTTCGTTGAATGTATATCTTTTACCTTTTCCATCAATTTTTTGTTTAAATGGAATGAAGTTTCTATCGATATTGCTTAAAGTATCATCTTCTCCAGGCATTGGAATTTCTTTTCCAAATGGACTACCAGAATTTGCAATATTGCGAATGGTATCAATGAAAGCTTGAATCATTTTTACTTCTTCGTTATCGTTTACAAAATCTTTTCAAGGTAGTGGTTCAGGAATATTACGTACCCCTAGAAGAATTGCATGTGGAGATGGGAATGGTTCACCATTTACTTTTGCATTTAGGAATGGAATTGCTTCTAATAATGAAAATGGTTCAAGTGGTTCAAACACTAATCTATATACACCTTTTGCTTCATCTTTTTCAATTGCAATTACTCTAACGTAAACACCTTGACTTTCTCTCATGTTGATATCTAATTTATCAGCATCTGGCATATATTTTTCAAAATCATAATATACAACAAATTGGTTACGTTTATCGTTTATATCGATGTAGTTAGTAGTAAATTCATATAGGTCATAGAATTGTTTATCTGTAAGTTCACGTTCTACAACTGCAATACCATCGATTCCGACGATATCTTTGACATCAAGTTGTATCCCAAATATTTTTACTAAATTAATTTTTGAATCTTCAACTTGAAACTCTTCATGTTCAACGACACTTTTTTCACCGAAAAATTCATTATCATCTAATATTTTCAATAGTTCTTGTGTTGATTTGATTTCAGGAAATTCTGCATGAATAGTATCATCATTATAATTAGTTGGTTTTTTAGGCATATTTTCTCCTTCTATTTAATTACCAAGTTAACTATTTTACCAGGCACATAGATTTCTTTTACGATTTCTTTACCTTCAAGTCACTTAGCTACTATTTCTTTAGCTTGTGCTAAAACATCTTCTTTTGATGCATTTTTGGAAATTGTTATTTCACCTCTAACTTTTCCATTAACTGTAATACCATAAGTTACATCATCAAGCTCTAAAGCTTTTGTATCTATACTAAAGTCTTTTAAGTTTTCTAAGTTAAAGTATTTGTCTGAGATTTCTCAAGCAAAGTGAGGAATGAATGGTTCTAAAATGTTAAGTAATACATAAAACATTTCAGTAATTAAGTCACTTCTTGTTACATTGTCGTATTCATTTAAAGTTTCCATTGTTCAAGAAACAAGTGTGTTAAATGAATAATTGTTGCTGCGATCTTCAAAGGTTGCAATTTGTTTTTGCATTCCTAAATAAAGTTTGTATCTAGCTTTCTTTTCTTGACTTGTAAGTGTAGAAGTATCGATGTTTTTATAATTTGAGTTAACATCAATTTCTTTTGAACGTTCGAATAAACGATTAATAAATTTAAAGCACCCTACAACACCTGAGTCACTTCATTCAAGTTCTTTTTGAGGAGGTGCTGCAAATAAAATGAATAATCTAGAAGTATCAGCTCCATAAGCATTAATCATTTCACCAGGTTCTACAACATTACCTTTAGATTTAGACATTTTTGCACCATCTTTAAGTACCATACCTTGAGTAATTAGGTTATTAAATGGTTCTCTAAAGCTTACGAGGCCTACATCAGCTAATGCTTTAGTAAAGAATCTAGCATATAGTAAGTGCAAGATAGCGTGCTCAATACCACCGATGTATTCATCTACTGAGTTTCAGTAAGCTAAATGTTGTGGTTCGATTGCATATTCTTCTCTTAGGTATGTTGGAGTTGTATAACGTAGGAAGTATCAACTTGATTCAAAGAAAGTATCAAGTGTATCAGTTTCTCTCTCTGCATATTCTCCACACTTAGGACATTTAACTAAACGCCAATCTGCATTAGTGTTTAATGGATTACCTTGGCCACTAAATGTAACTTTTTCAGGTAATAATACAGGAAGTGTATTTAACGAAACTGGGTTAGTTCCACATTTACTACAGTTAACTAGTGGAATTGGTGTTCCTCAATATCTTTGACGAGAAATTCCTCAATCTCTTAAGTTGTATTTAACTTCTTTCACAAGTTTACTTGCATCAACATTTTCATTCACTTCAGCACTGTAACTTAAAGAGTTGAAATCCATGAAAGCTTTTTGAGTTTCGTTTGTAGCAGAAACTAGTGTAACTTCCTTGTTAGGATTGTTTGAAGCAAAATCTGAAATAATAACTGCTACTTCTTGATTTGTGAATGGATTAATCACTACAAAAGGAGTTGGAAGCATAATTTTCTTAGAGAAATCTTTTTTAACAAAGTTTAAATTGATTTCTTCAAGTAATGCTAATTGTTCTTCTGTGAAGTATTTAGCTTGTTTTAATTCTTCTACTAATGCATGTTTGTTTGAAATAGCAACATAAGCTAAATTAGAAATTGTAGTTACATTGTTATCATAAGCAACCAAGTTAGTAGCTGAGCTAAATTTGTTTGGTTTTAATTCAAAAGCAATTTTGTAATCTTCACTTCTACCAATTCAGTTTTTTTGCATTGTTAAAACTTGTTGTGGCCAGTGCCCTTCAAGTTGTTTTAGATCTGCTAATAATTCATCAGCATAAGCTGTTATTTTTAAGTAGTAAGTATCCATTTCTTTTTGAATTACTTCACCATCACATCTTCAACACTTATTATCAATAACTTGTTCATTAGCAAGTACAGTATTATCGTTTTCACATCAGTTTAGTTGTGACTTCTTCTTGTAAATTAAACCTTTTTCTCAAAGTTTAATAAAAATGTATTGTTCTCATTTTGTGTAATCGTAATCAGCAGTAATACATTCATAATTTCAAGCAAATGAAATACCTAATTTTTGAACTTCTTTATCCATTGATTCGATGTTTTCATATGTCCATTTTCTTGGATGAATCCCGTGTTTGATTGCAGCATTTTCAGCAGGTAATCCAAATGCATCCCATCCAAATGGGTGTAGTACATTGTATCCTCTACGACGATAGTATCTAGCAATAGCATCTCCGATAGAGTAGTTTCTAACGTGGCCCATGTGTAATTTACCACTTGGGTAAGGGAACATACTTAAAATGTATTTTTTAGGAAGGCTAAAGTCTTCTTTAGGCTCGAAGTAGTTTTGTTCTTGCCAATTATCTTGTCATTTTTTGTCGATAAATTTAAAATCGTACTTATCCATTTTCACTCCTTTTCTTAGTAAATATTTTTTGAGCTAATTTTATTTATAAAATTAGTTTTATATTCTCAAGCAATAAATATATAAATTATAATGTAATTTATTAATATATTTGATAAATTAAAAATAAAATAAAGCAACATTGATCCAGCATAGTAATTTGGGATTCCTAAAAAGAATGCTTTAAAACTTGTATCATAGCGTGAAGTTATTTCGCTAAGACTAAAAGAGCTTAATCCTAGTATTTTAAAGTAAACTAAATTAAATAAGAATGTATTTAGCATCGGCATAATTATGCTTACTGCTAGAGTTGAAAAAACAAAAGTTAAGCTAATGTTTATCAAGAATGATCATCTAGAAAACCGAGATATCACTCTATATAATAAATAAAAAAAGCCTAAAGTGAACAATTGTGAAACAAAACCGATAAAATTCCCGAAATATTCAAGTCCCAAACCAGCATTTAGAGAAATAGCAACACTAAGTAGAGGAAAAAGTAAAAACCTAGTTAAAGCAACTAATAATCCATAATTTAATCCTAAATAAGTAAAAGCTATAAATGCAGGAATTAGTGAGATATTAAAGCTTAAAAAGCTTGTAAATTTCATAAAGCTACTAATAATTGAAAGTAAAATTGCTAGAGCTAACATTATTCCACTAAAAGCTATATTATAAGTTGCCTTAAGGTGATTATTTCATACAAAATATGTCCTATTTTTATTTATTAATTCACTCTGATTTTTTTCACTCATACTAGTTCCTTTCTTAATGCTAAATTTATAATTAAATTTTAATAGTTTTTTAACTGAATAAAAATATTTATTCTATTATAAATAAGAAGTAAAAAGATTGATGTTAAAGCTTTATTTGTAGTTGATAAAAGAAAATTAATATAAAGATTTTTGAATACAAATAATCCTTAAATTTAAGCAAATTTATTTATATTACTAAAATGTAATATATTTGCAAAAATATGGTATAAATTATTTGTAAGCATAAATGTAAAATTTAGTAAAATTTTAGATATTTTCAATAAGAAAATATCAGAGGTTAAAAATGAGCAAAATCACAAGATACGAAAATAACAAACCCGTTTATGATAAACAAGCAGCTCTAGAATACTTAGAAGTTATAAAAGACTTTTTAAGAGACTACATGTCTAAAGCAAAAGCAGAAGGTTTTGTAGTAGGCATTTCTGGAGGAATAGATTCAGCTTTAGTCTATGCTATAGCTAAAAACGTAATGCCTGATCGTACATTTGGAATTGTAATGCCTATTGGTGAAATGTTACAAAGTGACCTAGATCATATTTCAAAATTAGAACAAACATTCTTTGATAAATTTGAAACAGTTGATCTTTCAAGTACTTTTAATGCAATTTATGAAGCTGTAGATGCTTCTAATCCTTTAGCGATTGCAAACATAAAACCAAGATTAAGAATGACTACATTGTACGCTAAAGCTCAAGATAAAAACGCCTTGGTGCTAGGTACAGACAACTTAGACGAAACATATATAGGTTACTTTACAAAATACGGAGATGGAGGAGTTGATCTTCTTCCTATCTCAAGATTAACAAAAGGAGAAGTGCGTTTCTTAGCTGGATTACTTAATGTACCACAAGAAATTATTACTAAGGCACCTTCAGCAGGACTTTGAGAAAATCAAACTGATGAAGCTGAATTAGGCTTCTCATATGCTCAACTTGATTTTTACCTCGATAACCTTGAAAATAAGGAACTAATATCTAAAGTTTTATCACAAGACACAATTGATAAAATTGAACATAAACACAAAATCTCTCAACACAAAAGAGATGCAATTTATAAACCATCAGAAATAAAATAAAAGGAGAAATTATGGCAGGACACTCACACGCAGCCAATATTATGCACCGTAAGGGAGCCCAAGATGCAGCTAGAGGAAAGGTATTCCAAAAATTATCTAAAGAAATTTATGTAGCTGCTCAAAAAGGACCAGATCCAGAATCAAACCCAGCTTTAAAATTAGCTATTGCTAAAGCTAAATCAAAAAACATGCCTAAAGACAACATCGAAAGAGCTATTAAAAAAGCTGCTGGAGATAAAAACTCAAACGCATTCGTTGAAACAGTATTTAATGCTACTGTAAGTGGTGGAGCAACATTTATCGTTGTTACATTATCAGACAACTTAAACAGAGTTAAATCAAACATTCAAGCTTACTTTAATAAACAAAATGCAACTTTAGGAAAAACTGGACAAATTCCATTTGCCTTTGATAAAAAAGGTATTATTGAAATTTCTAAAGAATTTGTATCAGAAGACGACATTATGATGGTCGCTCTTGAAAATGGAGCTGATGATGTAGAGGCTGCTGAAGAATCATTTGTTATTACTACAGCGCCTGAAAACTTCTCAGATTTAAAATCAGCAATCGAATCTAACTTAGGTGTAAGTGAATACATTCAATGTGAAGTTACTTACTTACCAAATATGTATGTAGAATATGATGCTGAAAAAGAACAAAAACTTCTTGATTTTGTTGAAAAATTAAAAGATGATGATGATGTTCAAGATGTTTATCATAATATCGATGTTAAAGAAGAATAATGACTTCACATTTTCAAAATTGATTTTTTAATTTAACGGATACTTTTAATGGAAATGAGGCACTAGCAACATTTGTTATTGTATTGTGTACATTACTAGTTTTATTAGTAATACCTACACTACTATCATTCATTTTGCCTCTATTCCATAGACTTAAAGATCGTAAATTTAAAAATTTTACATTTTACTTATATGCGTTCTCTACAGGATTCTTTATCGCACTTGCTTTATTCGGTTTCTTAAGAGAAAGTATTGAAACTTCTTCTCATGGTGCATTGCAACATATGCCTGGAGCTCAAGAGAACCAAAATATTGTTTACGGTATGAATATAGCAACTGTAGTTACAGGATTAATTGTAGGATTACTTTTCTCTTTCACACTAAAATTCGTTATTACATATCGAATTAATAAAGCTCTTAAGAAGGATAAAAATATGAGTGTGTTTGTTCATGAACATGGAGACCATGATCATGATCACAATCACGCTCATGCACACCACTTAGAAAATAACAAAAAAGCCTTGCTGCAAGCTGAAAAAAACATAGCAAACAGCGCTGAGCTCACATTATATACAGGTGATAAATATATTCACCACCACAACCATAAAAACCACGCACACGATCATTCACACCCTGATTACATTTTTGGACAAGAAGAAAATTTAGCACAAGCTGAACAAGCGATTATTTATAAAACTTCACCTAAAATGAAGGTTATAGCTTTATTACTTCTTATTACACACAGAATACCTGAAGGGATTTTACTTGGATACAACTTATCCCTAGCGATGGAAGGTAGAGCTAATAACTTAACAACTGCTTACTTTATTTCGCTAATACTTCACTTATTCCCTGAAGAATCAATTTTCTACTTCAGACTAAGAGAAGCTGGATTTAGTAAGATTAAAGCACTACTTCTTTCATTCTTAGGACTTTCTTTATTCTTACCATTCATGTTAATTGGTGCCTATGCAGGTGCAAAAATTAATGATCTATGATGATTAAAAGCTTCGATGTTCTCAGCTATTGCAGGTATTTTCTTATTTACCTCAATTGTTGAATTTATCCCAGAGTTTTATCACAATCATATTGCTAAAAAGAATTGATTCTTTGTTTTATTCTCATTATTTGTAGGAATTATTATAGCAGTATTCATTCTTTCATTCCACTCCCACTAGAGTGGAATTTTCTTTAAAATTGCAATAAAAAACTTAAAGATATTCAAGTATTAAATAAGAATTAATTTATAATTTAAATAATATTGAAAGGAAGCTGATGAGGAAAAAACAAAAAGTGTGAATTTATTCAGGATTAATCACTTTATTTGTGATTATGTTTATCCTGTTAATTTGAGCATTAGTACAACTAAAAACTGATTTATTGTCAAGTATTCTAGTTATTTTAGGAATGTTCGTCGTGCTTGGTATTGTTATTATGCTGCTATATTTTGCAATCTATAACTTTGCTAAATCACGTGAACTAATTAATAAATCATTTAATGGATTCTTGGAAAAGATTATGACTAACAACAATATTGGATTAATTATTTATGATATTAATCAAAATATTGTGTGAACAAGTAACTTTATTAAAAACAAGTTCCATAAAGATTTTATTAATGTATCAGTAAATCAATTCTTCCAAAAGATTGATGATAACTACAAAAAAGAAATTGATATGAACCAAACTAAAGTTGAGTTCTACAATAACAAAAATATTTATGAAGCTCAATTCTGGCCTTTATCAAATACTATTGTTATCCGTGATATTACTACAGAACACTTATTTAAAGTGGAATCATGAGAACAAAAACCTGTAGTTGGGGAAATTGAAATCGATAACTATCAAATGTATCAATCAATCTTATCTGAAGAACAAATCTTCTTAATTAACAAGATTGTTATCGACACTATTAAAGAATATATGGAAAAATACAACTTGATTTATCGTCAATATACAAATGGTAAGTTTGTTGTTATTACTAATGAAAAATCTCTCCAAGAGATGTCTAAAGATAATTTTTCATTATTCACTAATATCCACCAAAATATCAAGGATCCATCAATTAACAAACTCTCACTTAGTGTGGGATTTGCTAGAGGATGGTCTTCGCTTAAAGAAAAACTTGAGCAAGCTAAAAAAGCATTAGTGCAAGCTCAAAACAGAGGTGGTGATCAGATTGCTATTTTCTCAAACACTCAGCAAGCTGTTTACTTTGGTTCAAATAGTGAAATTATGTCTAATAACAATAAGACTAAGATTAAGTCAGTTGCTATAGAATTTGCTAAACGTCTTGAAGAAGATACAATTCATCAAGTTATAGTATACGGGCACCGGCTAGCAGACTTAGATGCTCTAGGTTCAGCTTATGCAGTAGTAGAAATTGCTCGAAGCTTTGGTAAAAAAGCCTACATCTGTAATGTAACATTTGATCAAACTACTGAAAAGTATTTAGAAGAACTTAAGGCTAATGGCTTTGATGAAAAAATCTTTATCAAGCCAGCACATGCAACTAAGATAACTGATGGAAACACACTTGTTGTTTTAGTTGATAACTCAGATCCAGCTAGAACAGACAACAAAGATGTAATTATAAATGCTGCTAGAAACAATATCTTTGTCTTTGACCATCACAGAGTTGGAAAAAGTATTGATTATTGTCCTATCACAAATATTTACATTGATACAACAGCTTCCTCTGCTTCAGAAATTGTGACTGAAATTATGACATTTATGGATTATAAACTTAACATATCCCAATTATGTTCACAATTACTTTTAAGTGGTATTTTCCTCGATACAGCTCAATTTTCAAAATCTGTAACAACACGTACTTTTGAAGCCAGTGCTTGGCTAGAAGCTAAAGGCGCAAATGTTGTTAAAGCAGGAAATTTACTAAAAATAGATGATGAAACCGAAGAACAAATTCAAGAGATTTTAAGCAATACTCAAGAAGTTAAGAAAGGATATTTCCTTGCTTATTGTGATTTAGAAGTTTCAAACGACGTTATTTCAATGGCTGCTAACGAAATTTTAAAAATTAAAGGTCGTGTAGCAAGCTTTGTAGTAGCTCGATTAAAAGGAACAAAATTATACAAACTTAGTGCTAGAGGTATTGGTACTAACGTGCAAATTATATGTGAACAAGTTGGAGGTGGAGGTCACTTCTCAACTGCTGCAGCTGTCTCTGATGAAGATCTAGAAACTTTTGTAGATAACATCAGACACGCAATTATTACAAGTGAAAGAGAGATTAAAGATGAAAGTAATATTAATTAAAGATTGTAAAGATGGAAAAGCAAACACAATAGTTGAAGTATCAAACGGATACGGTTCAAACTATTTAATTAAAAATGGATTTGGTGTTCCATACAACGATCAAACAATACATCAACTAAACAAAAGATTAAACAATTTAGTAGCAACAGAACATGAAAACAGAACTAAAGCTTTAGAACTAAAAGAAGAATTAGAAAAATTAGTACTTAAATATACATTAGAAGCTAATACTGATGCAAATGGAAACTTAAACGTTCATGGTTCAATATCAACTAAAGATGTTGATAAAAAATTAACAGCTTTAGGATACAAATTAGACAAGCATGCTTTAAGTAAAGTTCATTTAGTTTCAGAAGGCCCACACGATGTTGAAGCTGTGCTTTATAAAGATATTAAAGCTAACATTAGAGTAGAAATTACTATTAAACATGTCAAGAAGTAGAAGATTTTTCGAAGATAAGCAATATCGCAATATCTCCAGTGAATTAATGCCCCTAAAAGACACTTTATTCTATAATGAAAGTGGTGAAAGAGAAACCTTAAGTAATATGCTTAACGACTTGGATAAGCAAGGATTAGCCTTTGATTACCTAACACCACAAGCTTTCTTTAATCAAGCATATTATCAACTTTTTAAGCTTATAAAAACTACTCGTAGTGCTTCTAAAAATAAAGCAATTACTTTTGATTACAATGATGTTAAAAAACTTATTGAGTCACATAATACAGAATTTGAATATAGTGCTTTATCACTAGCTGTATTAAACAAAATTGCTTCTTCATTCTATAATGAAGACAATTTTGTAAGTAATATTGAAAAATTAATCGAATTACAAAAAATGCGTAATCTTGAATCTTTTTATAGCGAATATGTTAAAGCATTCGGACATAATAAAGAGATAAATTGAGATACAAGTATTCAGGATCTACAAAACTTTATTGTTACAAATAACAATATGTCTATTAAAAATTCTGAATTTATCCCTCTTGATGAAGCTGCGTTCCAACTAGCTGAACGTATAAATGCAATCCTACAAAATAAGGCTCATGACGAAAACTACTTATACACAGGGTTTTATGCAATTGATAAATATATCAAAGGGATTAAACCAGGACAACTTATTATTCTAGCTGCTAGACCTGGAGTTGGTAAAACTGCTTTAGCACTTAACATTTCTAAAAATGTTATTGATGAGGCTAACATGAAAGGTGAAGTTAAAAACGTAGCCTTTATTTCACTTGAAATGCCTACAAGTGAACTAACAAGCAGATATCTATCAACAGCAAGTGGTATAGAACTATACAAAATTCAAAATCCTAAATTAATTAATAGTAGTGATGATGCTTTAAAACTCTTCCACACTATTGAAAACATGAAAAAAGATAGTGTTATTTGGTTTGATGATGAACCAAAAAGCAATATCACTGAAATTATCTTTAAAATACGACACTTAATGAAAAACCTTGAAGGTAAGCTTGATTTAGTTGTGATCGACTACTTACAATTACTTTCAGCCGGTGATGCAAGTGGTAATAGACAAAATGAAGTTGCCACAATTTCACGTTCTTTAAAAACATTAGCACTTGAATTAAAAATACCTATTATTGCACTTTCACAGCTATCACGTAGTGTTGAAAATAGAGAAGACAAGCGTCCTCAACTTAATGACCTCCGTGAATCAGGGCAAATTGAACAAGATGCTGATGCAGTTATTTTCTTAAATAGAAAACCTCTTAAAAAAGGTATTTCTGAAGAAGAATCAAACAAAAACGAACACATTCCAGTTGTTGTTACAATAGCGAAAAACAGAAATGGACAACCTGGAAGTGATACATTAATTTACACTGGTAAATATGTTAAATTTACTGATGAAAAAGAAGGGAACAGATATTAAATTATGGACAGTTATTCCAGTCTTATAACTAATTTAGATACTATTTCAAAAGCAACTACAACTACCTCACAGATGAATAAACCTTTAATTACAGGAATTGTAGCTGCTGTACTTATTATATTGTTCTTATTAAGTAGCATTTTTTCAGGATCTGAAACTGCTTATAGTACAATTTCGCCTTCAAAGCTATATGATATGGTTGAAAAGAAAAAAAGATTTGCAAATCTAATCAATAAGCAAGTTAAAAAATACAATCAGCTTTTAAGTACTATTTTAATAGGTAATAACCTTGTAAATGTTGCTTCATCAGCTCTAACTTCTTATGTACTTTCACTTTATTTTGCTGAAGGTGATCCTACAACAGTTATTATTTCAACTGTTATAGTAACTCCTATTCTTGTACTGTTTGGAGAAATTACTCCTAAATTAATAGCTAAAAGTCATCCAGAAAAATACTTAAGCATATTCTGTATCTTTAATGAAATTATGTTTATCTTATTTTTCCCATTAACATATCCTATAAGTAAACTTTCAAAAAATGTTTATGTTACTAACTCAGAAGAAGATATTAAATCAATGTTATCTTTAGCTCAAGAAGAAGGAGTGCTTCAAACTGGAGAAAGTATTCTTGCTCAAAATGCTTTAGATCTTGACTCAACAAAAGTTTCACAACACTATATTAGACTTAAAGATGTAACGACTATATCTTCAAAAAGTAATATAGCTGATGCTTTACAAGTCTTTAAAGAAACTAATTATTCTAGACTACCGGTAGAAAAAGATGGACAATTGATAGGAATAGTTCTTTTAAAAGATATTTTTAACCTTAAAAAAGGTAGAATTATCGACTATATGAAACATGTTCCTTTAGTATCAGCTAACTCAATCTTATCTAGTGCATTAGAAAAGATGAGATCAGCACGTGCTCAAATGGCTTTTGTTGTCGAAAACAACAACAGCACAGATGTTTTAGGTATCATTACTATCGAAGATATTATCGAAGAAATCGTTGGTGAAATTTATGATGAGTTTGATGATGATGAGGAAATTTATGAAGTTTCATTAGAAAAAGCACGTGTGCAATCTAATGTAAAAATGAGTGATTTATTCAAACAACTTGAAATTGATGATGAATTAATCTCACCTGATGAAGAAGACATGGATTTACGAAGCTTTTTATTAAAACGTACAGGGGCTAAACGTTTATATAAAAATGCTCGTTATACACTTGATAATGAAGTTACCTTCAAAGTGGTTGAAATCGTTAAAAACAAGAAGTTTTCAGCCTTTGTTGAAGTAAATAAAATTTAATACCCAAATGATGAAAAACGTACTTGCATAGGTTACAAGTACGTTTTTAATTTGGTTTTGCAATTAAGAAATTAATGTTCTTCCCTTTAGCTGATCACTTTTCTTCATAACCAGTTTGCACATTATTAGCATTATATTTAGATGCATGTAAATCACGTGTAAAATCAAGAACTTTTCAATTATTAGCAACTAATGATTCTAGTGAATATTCAAATAACTTATCGTTATCAGTTTTGAATAAAAGCACACCATCTTTTGAAAGTAATTCTTTATATTGATCTAAAAATGTTTTGTAGGTTAATCTTCTTTTTTCATGAGCGTTTTTAGGTCATGGATCTGAGAAGGTTAATCAAATAGTATCAATATTTCCTGTGAATAATTCATTTAAATTAGCAGCATCTTTAGTAACGATAAAGAGATTTTTTAAACCCATTTCATTAATTTTCTTAAGAATTTTATTTGCCACTGTAGGATACTTTTCAAAAGCGATATATTTAGTATCAGGATTTGCTTTAGCAAGTTTTGCTATCATTTCACCTTTACCAGCTCCAATTTCTAAAACATCACCTGCATTTAGCTTCATTGGAAATTCTTTTATTAAGTATTCAGAAGCATTTAAGTTTCCTTCTGCATTTTTATCAAATCTAAGTCTCATGCAACAATTATAAAAGATATTTTTACTTCTCTAAATCAAAACTTAACTTAAAACTACTTTAAAATTTTGCCTTGATTTGATGCAAAATCAAATCAAACAAAAAATATTATTTATTTTAGTTTTTGTTTTAGTCTTAAATGTAGATATTAATACTTAAATATCCTATAAAATAAGCTTTTTTAGTCTATAGTGTTTTTTACCTATATTTAAAAAAGTATTTATAATTAAATTAAAGGAGAAATTATGTCAAATTTATTTAATAATTCAGAAGTAAAAAACCCACAAGGTTTAGAACCGGTTGCAGACAATACACCAGTTCTAGCTAAAGCATCAACTGCAGCTAAAGTTGTTGTTTATATATCATTTATATTGATTATTCCAATTATCTGATATATCATTTGCAGAAACAAATTCCTTAGAATGCAAAACGAAATCAATGAAGCTGCATCAGGAATTGATACACAATTACAAAAACGTTCAGATACCTTGAACAAAATTGTATTACAAGTAAAATCTTACAAAATCCACGAAGAAAAAGTATTTGAAGATGTTGCTAAATTACGTTCATTAACTTTAGCAGGTAATACAGCTGCTAACAGCCAAGAAATCGAAAGCTTAAACAACTCAATTTTTGGTCGTTTAATGGCTGTTGGTGAAAACTATCCAGAACTTAAAGCAGATAGCTTATACAAAGAACTTATGGAAGAAACAGTTTACCTTGAAAGAGAAATTGCTGCTGCCAGAAGACTATACAACTCAAAAGCTAACGCCTTTAACATGAAAATTATGACTTGACCAGACAATGTTGTCTCATCAAACATGCAATTATCAACAACTCCTCTATTCCAAGCTTCAGCTAAAGCTAGACAAGATGTTGATATGAATGAATTAGGATTATAGTTCAATGAAACGTGTTGCAGACTATTTAAACTATCAAGACTTCAAAAGTGAAGCTGATGCAAAGGTTTTACCATCTATTCAAAAAATAGTCAATGAGTGTTTTCGAACACCTTTATATGATAAATATAAAAAGTGCTGAAAACTCTTCATCATTATTGGCTCAGTTACTTTAGGATTACTAGCTATTACTCTAAGTGTTCTTATTCCATGCCTTATTTATGATAATAGCGCTGGAGTAATTGCTGGTATAGTATTTGCATTTTTTACATTAATAGCTTTAATTTGTGCATCAGTCTACTTAGCAAAAGCTTTAAACGCAGCTAAAGCAATCTCTACAATGATTCGCAATAAGACTTCTAGAGATGAAATTTATAAAATGGCTATTAATATACTACAACCTAATTGAAGTTTTAAAGGTAATGACTATTATGATCCAAGTGCTGGAATCAAATATTCATATGACCCTAACTCTCGTGTATTTACAACGACAGAATATAAAAACTGCATACCTTCATGTATTCCAAAAGGTTCTAGATTAGTAGAGGCAAAACCTTGTCAAACTTTAATTATTGATCAAAAGTACCCAACTCACTTTTCTAATACACACTGAATATATGAAACTACAACTACTGATTCAAGAGGTAATATACAACGTCATGAAACGCATTATTATGCTACATTACTAAAAATCGATGCAAGAGCACTTGATCCAAAACATTGAGCAACTTTTTCATATTTTGGAAGTTTTGACGACAAAATGAAGAAGATTAAACTCGAAAATCCTGAATTTAATAAAATTTTCAAATTAAAGAGTGATGATGAATTAAAAGCTCGTGTTATGTTTACACCATTGGCGATGGAAAATCTAACCAATATGTGAAAGAAAAACTTCAAATTTACAAGTACTCAATATATAAAACTAGAAGCAGATAATGATTTAATTTATATGTCATTTATCTCACCTCAAGGATTTGGAATCATAGATGTACCAACATATGCAACAAAACCAGAAAAAGTAACTCAAGCAATTTATATTGATGTTTTAAAAGATATTTTTTCACTTTACTTTTTACTTGAACTAGTTTACATTCCAAACTACTTATATTAGAAATATAGCAATAAAAAGCTATATTTTTTAATATATTTTATTGAAAATAAAATATAATTTCAAAAAATAACATAGAGGAGATATCGATGAAAAAAACAATTGATGACCTTAATTTAAAAGGAAAAAAAGTATTAGTTAGAGTTGATTTTAACGTACCAGTAAAAGATGGTGTTATTACATCAACAAAAAGAATTGTTTCTGCTTTACCAACAATTAACAAAATTATTGCTGAAGGTGGAAAAGTTATTTTATTCTCTCACTTAGGAAGAATTAAATCAGCTGAAGATTTAGCTTCAAAAACACTTAGACCAGTTGCTGTTGAATTAGCAAACCAATTACAACGTCCAGTTACATTTGTGCCTGAAACAAGAGGTGAATTATTAGAAAAAACAGTTGCAAAAATGCAACCTGGTGATGTTGTTTTAGTTGAAAACACACGTTTTGAAGACTTAAATGACAAAGCTGAATCAAAAAACAATCCAGAACTTGGTGCATACTGAGCTTCTTTAGGTGATGTATTTATTAATGATGCATTCGGAACAGCTCATAGAGCTCACGCTTCAAACGTTGGAATTTCTTCAAACATTAAAGAATCTGCACTTGGATACTTAATGCAAAAAGAAGTTGAATCATTAAACAAAGTAATTACAAACCCAGAACACCCATATGTAGCAATCATTGGTGGAGCTAAAGTTTCAGACAAAATTCAAGTATTAGAAAACTTAGCTAAAATCGCAGATAAAATGATCATTGGTGGAGCTATGGCTTACACATTTATGGCTGCTAAAGGTGAAACAACAGGTACATCATTAGTTGAAAATGACTATGTAGAACTTGCAAAAGAATTTTTAGCTAAATATGGAGATAAAGTTATCTTACCAGTAGACCATGCATGTGCTAAAGAATTTAAAGATGTAGAACCTGAATTCCAAGAAGGTTCAATTAAAGATGGATTTATGGGACTAGACTTAGGACCTAAATCAATTGCAAACATCAAGGATGCATTAAAAGATGCTAAAACAGTTGTTTGAAATGGACCTATGGGAGTTGCTGAATTTGTTAACTACGAAAAAGGTACACTTGCTGTTTGTGAATCAATCGCACAACTTAAAGGTGCTTACTCAGTAGTAGGTGGAGGTGACTCTGTTGCTGCTGTTGAAAAACTAGGAATGGAAGATAAATTCACACACGTTTCTACAGGTGGTGGTGCTTCACTTGAATTACTTCAAGGACTTAAATTACCAGGTGTAGAAGCAGTTCAAGATAAATAATATATGTAAGAAGCGAAAGCTTCTTATTTTTTGATATTTATAGCTTTTTTGTTTACATATTTAAGTAAAAACAATATAATTTTTTTAATTAATTTTAAAGGAGAAATAATGAAAAAAACTGTACTTATAGTTATA
The DNA here is from genome assembly GCF_054456995.1 of Mycoplasma tracheobuteonis. Taxonomy (NCBI): domain Bacteria; kingdom Bacillati; phylum Mycoplasmatota; class Mollicutes; order Mycoplasmatales; family Mycoplasmataceae; genus Mycoplasma; species Mycoplasma tracheobuteonis. The sequence continues at coordinate 23,447 of NZ_JBTKTG010000010.1, forward strand.
GATGGATTAGGACTTAGAGCAGAAAAACAAGGGAATGCTTTTGCTTTAGCTAATACACCTACATTTGATAATTTATTAGCTAATTACCCTAATTCAGTTCTACAAGCTTCAGGAGAATTTGTAGGACTTCCTAAAGGACAAATGGGTAACTCAGAAGTTGGACACCTTAACATTGGTGCTGGAACTGTAGTTTACACAGGATTATCATTAATCCAAAAAGCTTTAGATGATGGAACATATAATGAAAATAAAGCCTTTTTAGAAGCTTTCAACGCTGTTAAAGAAAATAATAAAACACTTCATGTAATGGGACTTCTTTCTCCAGGTGGTGTACACTCACTTGAAGATCACTTATTTGAATTATTAAAATCTGCACATGAACACGGAGTTAAAAATGTTTCAGTTCATGCTTTTGGCGATGGGCGTGATGTAGCTCCTAGAAGCATTAAAGCTTCATTTGAAAAATTAGAAGCATTATGTAAAGAATATGGATACAATATTGCTTCAATTTCAGGAAGATTCTACGCAATGGATAGAGACTCAATGTTTGATAGAGTTGAAAAAGCTTATGAAGCAATTTTAGGAAATTCAGAAAGAAAATTTACTTCAGCTACTCAATATGTTGAAGAACAATACTCACAAGATATTAGTGACGAATTCTTTGTACCTGCTGTAAATGCTAACTTAAACCAAAATGCCTTTGTCCAAGATGGAGATTCAATTATCTTCTTCAACTTTAGACCTGATAGAGCAAGACAATTAACACACTTATTTATTGGATCACCTTTATACGATGTAAAACCTATGCACCCTAGAAATATTGATAAATTCGTTTCAATGATGAAATACGAAGGAATCAACACAATTATTGCTTTTGATGAAATGCAAATTACAATGCCTATTGGTAGAGTATTAGAACAAGCTGGATTAAAACAATTAAGAATAGCTGAAACTCAAAAATATGCACACGTTACATACTTTATGGATGGTGGTAACGATATTGAGTTTAAAAACTCAAAACGTATTATGGTTGATTCATTAAAAGTTGAATCATATGCTGATGCTCCACAAATGTCTGCTCAAGGTATTACTGATGAATTATTAGCTAATGCTTTAGATTTTGATGTAACAATTATGAATTATGCAAACCCTGATATGGTTGGACATACAGGAAATCTACAAGCTGCAATTAAGGCTGTTGAGTTTTTAGATAGTCAAATTGCTAGAGTTATTAAATGAGCTGAAGAAAACGATGTTACAATCTTTATTACAGCTGACCATGGTAATGCTGAAATTACAGAAGATGCTAATGGTAAACCAGCTACAAAACATACATCAAGCCCTGTAATGCTAGTATGTAGTGATAAAAGCGTTAAATTAGCCGATGGTAAACTAGCTAATGTAGCTCCTACAGTGCTTGATTACATCCATGTAGCACAACCTAAAGAAATGGATGAACCATCTCTTTTAATTAAATAATAAGATAAATATATTACCGACTTACTTTTGAATATAGATCTTAAAGATACTAAAACTTAACTAAATATATGAATAAATTAATAATACGAAGCTACTGTTTAATGTAGCTTCTTTTTCTTCCAAACTACGCACTGAACTAAAAATTTGTTAAATATTGAATATGGAAATTTCCACATATTACATAATTATCATAATTTTTATACAAATAAGAATATAATCAAAATATACATATTTAATAATATTTAAATGCCAGTATTTAACGGGCTTAAAATCTGTTTTAAAGAATATTGCTTTAAGTATATGGATGAAATCACAGATGTTAAAGGCTTGCTTAAAATAAATGAATAGGAAAATGCTATGAAAAAGATTTGAAAATACACTTTATTAGGAACTATATCTGTATTACCACTTTGCTCACTTGTATCTTGTCAGCAACTTGAAAAAGGAGAAATTAATGATAATTTAAGTAAGGTTAATGGAATTAAAGAAAAACTGTGAGCTAATCCTGACAAAAATTTCAACCTTGATGAATTAAATAAAGCGATCCTTAAATTTGTGCCTGCACAAAATGAAAAATATTACTATTTACCTGTAAACTATTTAAAATCATTAAATTTAATAATTCATACGATAAATAGAAATCCAAAAATTTATAACAACGATGGAACTATAAATAAAACTGCTTGAATAAATATTAATTTAGTCAACAATTACTTAAAATATATGAATAGTGATGATTGTTTCTTTATCAAAAAAGAAAATGCAAATAGTAACAAGCCTGAACTAGTTCCGACTCAATCGTTTGTTTGAAAGTCAAAACAAATTCCTCTATACAAAAAACTTGATTTATCAGCTGATGATATTAAACATTTTACTTCTACTGAAGAAGCAAAGAAAATTAATTTCTTACAACAAATACTAGAAAATCAAAAGAAGTTAGATTTAAGCCAATATAGCAAAGAACATAAAGAACTTGTTTTAGCAAATAGAAAATACGGGTTAGATTCACTTGAATCGCTTAGTTTAATCGACTTGGAAAGCAAAAAAGAAAAAGCTAAAATGACACCATCTTGAAATGTTGAAGAAGAAATCTTTAATAAACTTTACCCAAATTATGAATTAAATCAATCTAATGCTTTAAGTACAGCTTGAAACAATAAGATAGAATTTCTTGCTAAGGTAAAAGATCCTGAATTTAATGCTCCTTTATCATATTTACATAATAATCAATTTGTGCAAGCTATAAATGAATATACGGTTCAAGAAGTAACTTATACAAATTCTGAGCTTTCTACATTGCTCAATGATAATAAACTATCAAATCATATGCATCAAGCTCTAATAGCTCTAAAAGATAGTGTTTTAAGTAAAAATTTTGAAACTTATTTTGATAAAGTAAATATTCTTAAGGATTACAATGAAGAACTAGAAATAAGTAAACTAGAAGAATTAAATACTAATGTAAGATTTTACAAAATCTCTATTCCAGTTAATGTTGAATATGGAAACTTAAAACCAGAAATTTATATGGTTGACGGGCTAGAAAATAAAATTTTTATTAATTATCATCCTAAAAAACATCAAGCATATATAAAATATGATACGCATACAACATTTGATACTTTTGAATCAAATTATAAAAAGATTTTTAGCGAACAATTTGACAGATATGCTAATAAAACAAGTGATGCTGAAAAATACATTAATCAAGTATATGATTCCTTAAAAACTAATAAGACAAGCTTAGATAATTCATATGTTGCTTCAAATGAACCTATTAAAATATACGAATTTATTATTCCTCTAATCGTGGAAGGCGATAATCAAGCAGAATTTATAATAAATAAAGTTCCAAGTGATTTTATTAAGTCATTAGAATATCAAACCTATAGTTCATTTGAACCCGATTTACCTGAAAATCGAGATAGATATATAGGAATACTAACAAAAAACTTAGATAAAAATATTAGTAATGCTTATTTAAACAATAGACCTTATGATCTTGCTACATTGCATAATACTCAAATACCTGAAATAGACAAATTGCTAAAAGGTAAATAAAGCACAGAATGCTCTAGTAATAGGGCATTTTTGTATGCTTTAGAAATTAGCCTTAAGCATTTAGCAATGATTGCAAACCTAAAGCAAATTAAAACAGTCTACCATTTATTGGCAGACTGTGTTAACAAGGAAAGTAATTAAACTTAGAAAGTCTTCATGACATCGACTTATTTACTAATAAATCAACTGCTTTCTTCTTGTTCATCTAATAAAGAACTATCATCGATATCAAAGTATGAGTTTAATTCTTTTGTTTGAGCATATTTATTTGCCTCAGCAGTGCGAAGTAATGATTCTGATTCTTCTTGTAATGTTTCTTTTGTCATTTCCATTTCAATTTCTTTTTGAACTAATTCATCTTCTACATCTTCAATTTCAGGTTGCAAGTCTGCAATTGCATCGATTTTAGAAGTTTTATGTTCTTCTACCATTTCTTCTTGCTCTTTTGGTACATTTGCATCTACACCACTAGCAATAATAGAAACTTTGAAAATTTGTGCATTGTTATCAAGTTCAACGATTTCTTGACCAATTTTGCAATCATTGATAAATCCACCTTGACCTGATAGCATTTCGTGTACTGTTGATACAGCTTTTCTTATATCTTTATTTGTAACCATTTTGTCGTGTTGTATGTTAATAAGAAGCTTAGATGCATTCTTGATATCATATTCATATAAGTTTGTTTCAAAGGCTTTTTTAACAGCTTTTTCAGCACGATTTTCACCAGAAGCTTGACCAATACCAACAATAGTAAGTCCTGCATCTTTTAAAGCGTGCTTAATGTCTGCGAAATCAATGTTGATTGTTCCGACACGATTTAGCACATCGTGAATTGCAAAGATAATATTTTTTAAGGTTACGTTTGATAATTTAAGTGATTCAGCAAATGGAACGTCAGGATTTTCATCTGATAATTTTTCGTTTGATAACACAATATATGAGTCAACATTTTTCTTAAGCTCTTCAATCCCATTTAATGCAACATTCATTCTGTTTTGACCTTCGTAAATAAATGGAGTTGTAACTAGACCAATTGTTAATGCTCCATTTTCTTTAGCGATTTGAGCAATTTTTGGGCTAGAACCTGTTCCGGTTCCACCACCAAATCCAGCTGTGATGATTACAACATCAGCATCTTTTAAGGCTTCTTTGACTTCTTGTGTTGATTCATCAACTGCTTTAGCTCCTAATTTAGGATCTGATCCTGCTCCAAAACCTCTATTTTCTTTTCCTAAAGGCACTTTATGATTACATACACTTTTTTCGAGTGATTGAAGATCTGTATTAGCAACTATAAAATCGACATTTGGAAGATCTTCATTAAACATCATGTTAACTGCATTGTTTCCAGCTCCACCTACCCCTATGACCTTTAGGGATATAGCTGTTTTATAAGATGCGTTATTGATATTGTTTAATTCGTTGTTCATTTTATCTCCTATCTAAAGTGTAATAAACCTATAAGTTTATTGAAAATATTGTTTTTTGATTTAGGATGCATATAATCTATTTTGCTTAAAACAGTATTGTTTTGAATGCTTTCTAATTTTTGGTTGTTTGTGTTAAGAACAACTTGTTCTAGGATTGCATCTTGGATTGTAAATAATCTAAAGTTGTTGACATTTTCAAGGCTTTGAATTGTCATATTGTGTTTGTTGAAACGAGTGAAGAATGTTTCTTCGATATCCTTAACCATTCATGCAAGTTGACCAGTAAATGCAATATGGCTTAATTGAATTATAAGAGGATTTTTGAAACTGATAATAGTGTATTTTAATAATTCATTTAATAATGAATTTTTAAATGCACTGTATTGCTTGAAAATACCTTTAAGTGTAGGAATTAGGCTTTCTTCCACCACTTCGTTTTCAACGTTTGCTGTGTTATTTTTGATTTGATACTTAATAATTTCTAAATTATTAAGTTGGTTATTATTATCAAGTAAGTTATAACCTAAAGGAAGCTTTTTGTATGTTAAAATAGCTCCATTTTTCACTACAAAGAAGCTTATGTAGTCAGCTTGTATATCTACCACTAGGCTTGCAGTAGGAATACTTTTCATGCTTGATGCTACTACTTGACTTTGTAAGAAGTAATTTGTTTTGCAATTTGGTATGTTAGCTGAAAAAACAGCTTTGAAATCATTAAGTGAAACAGGATTAAGGTTTGTTTTGAAAACTGATAAGTATTGTGTGATAGTCTCTGCTACACGATTTTGAGGAATATCTTTATATTCCTTGATGATTTCATTTTTTTGCATCATATAGTTTATAGGAGAACTTGTTAAAAAGTCTTCTAAAACATTAGCTTGCATAAGGGTTGAATTTTTTTTATTAAATAATTCAGCCAAGATTTTAGAATCGCAACTAGTATTTTGACAATTTAATTTATTTACCATAATTTTTTGCTCTAAATTAGGAAATAAATTATCATCAAAAACATAATTTAATGTTACAAATTCTTTTTTTACGACATCTTTAACTTGAGCAATGATTTGATCATGTCAAGCTACTAGTTCTTCGATATGAGAATAAGAAATTGTGTTAGCTGTGTTTAATTTAACATTTAAGTAGTTATCATTAGTATTTTTTACGAATGCAGCAGTGCATTCTTCACTTCTAATATGAAAGTTTATAAAAAATTGATTCATAACTACTCCTATACAAAAACTTATTAAATATTGTTAAATTAAACTAATTTCTTTATTACACGTAATTTAGCGCTCCGAGAGCGATTATTTTCTTCGATTTCTTTGTTTGATGGTTTAACCTGTTTAACAAGGAATTTTTTTTCTTCCATAACAGGCATTTTACTTGGAAGATCACTTTTGGTTATATCCTTTATAAAGTCTTTAACCATTTTGTCTTCAAGTGAGTGAAATGTAATGATACTTAATGTTCCGTCCTTATTTAATAATTCTGTTGCATCAAGTAATAATTGTTTTAAAGAATCAAGCTCATTGTTAACTTCAATTCTAATTGCTTGAAAGATAGCTTTTGCTGGATTTTTTTGTCTTAATAAAGCTGCAGGATAGGCAGATTTAACAACATCAACTAACTGTAAGGTAGTTGAAATTGGTCTAGCATTCACGATGGCTTTCGCAACTTTTTTATTAAGTTTTACATCAGCGTATTTTCATAAAATGTTAGCCAAGTTCTCTTCGGAATATGAATTTACTACATCATAAGCAGTTAGTTCTTGTTCTTGATTCATGCGCATATCTAATTTAGCATCTTTGTTATAACTAAATCCACGTTCGGCTTGATCTATTTGAGGTGATGAAATTCCTAAATCAGCAATAATACCATCTACTTTATATATCCCTAGTTCATGAAGTTTATTTTTAATATCTTTAAAATCACTTTTAACTAGAGTAAAGTTATTTCCAATCGCTTGCAATCTTTTCTTAGATTGTTCTAAGGCATATGTATCCTTATCAAATGCAATTAATTTTCCTTGTGGTATTTTAGCTAGAATAGCAGAAGAGTGTCCTCCCATACCAACTGTTAAATCAACATAAGTACCATTTTGTTTTATGTCTAGTGAGTTGATAGTTTCTTCTAGCATTACTGAGTAATGTAATTTATTTTCCTGAGACATCTTGAGACAAGAATTGTGCTAATTCTGCCATATCCTCCACTGTATATTGATTTTGAATTTCATCATATTTTTCTTTAGCTCATAGTTCAACAATTGAACCTACTCCGATAAAGATAACTTCTTTTTGGATAGATAATTTTTCAATTATTGGTTTAGGTAGGGAAATTCTGTTTTGGTTATCTAACACGACTTCAAAAGTGTTCCCAAAAATATATCTAGCTAATGTTCTTGTTTTAACATCAAATCTAGATTTGTTTTCAATCATAGCAATGTATGATTGAAAACCTTCTTGAGAACGCACTTCAGCATTGCCATCAAAACCGATGGTAATGTAAAGCTTGCTTCCGAGTTCGTCTCTAAAAACAGGTGGTAATACTACTCTGTTTTTATCATCTATGTTCCGTGTTTGTGATCCATACATAATTTACCACTTCCTCCCACTATCCACCATAATTCTACCATTAATTGTTTACAATAAACAAAAAAACAAAAAATTTTCTTTTATTTTTTTGATTTTTGTAGTAGAAAAAATAAAAATGCCTTATTTCTGATTTTAATAAGTGCAAAAATAGGAAAAACTGATAAAATTTAAGCTAAATTAAGCATTTTTCTAGCAAAATATGAAAATGCAAAAATTTATCAAAATATGGAAAATACATTTTATTCCATATTTTGATAAAAAGCTTAATTTTGCAACCATTTTAAAAGATAAGTGGTTACAAATTTAATATATAATGTTATTTATACATTAATAAATCTTTGAGAAAGGGAACGATGAATATCGAACAAAAGTATTGATATCTCAAACATTCATTTTTATCATGAACTGGTACTAATGGAAACTATGAGAGCAACTTATCTATTACATTACTTTTAATGAAAATAGTATTAGTTCTAACTGTCTTATTTGTTGCTTTATTTTGGATTTTTAAAAGACAAATATATGCTTCATGACAAAAGAATCAACCTTCAGTAAAAGTGCAAGGAATTTTAATTCGTTGCGTAGGATTTCTACTTTTACTTGGAATGTTTTTACGTTCACTAAATATGGGGTTAACACACTACCCTAGAATTTGAGAATCTCTTCCACTACATTTTTGTCGTTTAGTTGGATTATGTATCGGAGTGATTTTATTATTTAATAAACCTAGAGCTATTAAATATGTTGCTTCAGCAGCTTATTTAGGAGCTTTTATTGCTTTAGCAATTCCTGATGTAAAAATTATTTACACACCAACTGAAAGTTTTACTGCGTTTGGTGAAACTTTTACAGCAGGAAAAAGCCACATTTATTATGTAGCTTGAAATAATGTTTACTTCTATGATTTAGTTGGACTGCATGTATTTATGATTGTTTCAGTAACAGTTGTTAGTGTGCTATATCCATATAAATTAACAAAAGTTGATGTATTTAATCAATGTAAATTATTTGCATCATTCTTACTTGTGGTATTTGTGATAAATGCCTTTACAGATAACTTAGCACCTATTGAATGAAAGAGTAACTACTTCTACACAGGATTAGATGAATACAATGGCTTCTCAAGTTTACTTGGACCATTACTTCACTGACCATTTAGTTTAATCACTCTTAGTGTTATTGGAGTAATTTATTTCTTCTTTACAGCTTGAATCTTCGATCTTCAAGATCGCTTAGTATTCAGTTTTGGCAAAGGGAAGAAATTTATAACTATTCAAGAAAGTTCTAAAGGATTTATTAGCTCAATGAAGAGAGTTAAGAAAGCCTAAATCTCGCATCATATGTCTAAACATATGATGTTTTTTGATAAAGAAATTTAAGATATTTTATTTAGAATTTTATAGAATTGAATTAGAGGAAATTTAATATAAAAAGGATTTAAAATGGGTAGATTTAAAAAGTTTTTTATTACATCTTCAATTGCTTTAGGTGCTATAGCTGGAGTTAGCTTTATCACAATACTTATAATGGCTAATATTGAACCAACTAAAATTAAATTAAAGTTTAATAACTTCTCTTCGCCAAAACCTTTTGATGCTAGCACGCCACAAGAAGAACAATTATATTTAGTGAGTGATAAAGATCAAAGTAATTATTATGCTCATCCAGATTATATGTTAAAGATACAAGATGGTAAACCTATACTTTATATAGCATATGTTCAAGGACATGGTAGAGGTAAACAAATAATTAAAAAGAGCTATGATCTTGGTAAAACCTGAAGTAAACCTTTGGATTTATCTAAGGATTTTGATTACTTGCAAGAAACACCTACAATATTTGAACTTAAAAAAGTCGATGAGAATGGTAATTATATAGAAGATAAAAAAATCTACCTATATGCAAGTGCTAGACCAGGATGAAATTCCGTTATAAATAATGGAGAAGGTATTGATATTTCTTTATCTAATGATTTAGAAAACTGAAAACCATTTGAAAACTTCTTTGGTCCTAGAGCTAAGAGACAAAAGTATAATGTTTCCCATGGCGTTTGAGATGCTATTGTTGCATTTTCGACTCTAGTACAACTTAGAGATGATAAAGGTAAACTGCTTAATAAATGAAATGGATATTTCCATACTTATGCAGGAAATATTTATCAAACAACTATTTCATTTAACAATGAAGAACAATTAGAATTAAGCCAACCAATAGAAATTAAAGTAAGTGAGGGAACTAATGATTTCTCTGAACCTTGCATAATTCAAAATCCAAGTAATCCTAGTGAATCTTATATGCTTGTTAGAAGCATCAGTCGTAAAGCTAAAGGGTACTTACTTCATTCGAATGATAATTTTAAAACCTGAAAAAATCTAGGTGAACTGCCTGATACATTATCAGGTGAAAGACATAAAGCAATTTTCCATAATGGTAAGTTCTATATTTCCTTTAGACAAATCTCACCAAAACTATTTAATAATGTATTTAATAAGAAGATATACTCATACGGACCTATGATTTGAGTAGGAACATTTGATAATATAAAAAATGGTAAAGGACTTCTCTTCAAGATAGGACAAACTTATGATTCAGGTACAAAAAGTTTTGATGATGAATTAGCTAATGCAGATACAGGATATTCAGGTTTAGCTATATATGATAACAAACTTCTTTACAGCACTTATGGAAAATTTGATCCAGAAGATAGAAATAGCACACAAATCTATAGCAAAATTATGGATATTGATAAATTAAAATAATTTAAAGCTCATTCTTAAATAGAGTGAGCTTTCATATGCTTATTTTACTTTTGCCTCTATATGCAAGTTTTAAAAATTATGGGTATGACGATAAATATAATAATTAAAATATCTTATGATCTACTATTTTCATCTTCTTTAAATTTATCTAGGATTTCTTTGAAAACTAAAGGTGGTATGTGTGAAGTTTCATTAGCTTCTCCAATTTGCTTAGTATCAAAATCATTTTTAGTCTTGAGTACATAGTTTCCTTTAGCTAATTTCCCCAGTGTCATAGTCGTTTTCTTCAATGAACAATGACCTTTATCTCCTATTTTGTATCCTTTATCTACATATCATCTTCTATAATACTTACCATCAATTATTTTTACATGGCGAGTATCCATGGTTCCGCCAATTTTTGCTTTTTCTTTTACTTGAGTGATCCAATTATCATAATATTCTTTAGTTACTTCTTCTCATTGAGTTTCATATGTTCGTTCTCTTCTCTCTTTTTTAAAAGGAATTTCTATATTAGAATAAAAACCACCTGATTTATTCTGGGGAAAATCATATGAGCCATAGCAAGCAATATTTAAATTTCCTTGAAAATTTAAATTAGCTCTTAAATATTGAAACAGCATAGAACTATGAGGATTTTCGATATATCAGTATTTAGGCTTAAAATGTTTTATAAGATTAACTGAATTGATAGCACATTTTTCTCCTAAACGTTTGATAAATAGCTGCTTATCTGCTTTAAGGTTTTTAGTAAAGCCTGATTTTAATTTTTCAAACTCTTCTACACTTCTTTCGACTAGAGGAGAATTTTTATCACCTCTTATTTCTTGTTTTCAGAAGCAAGTTCCACCACCCGTCATTGATAAAACATTACTAAATGATTGACATAAGGTAGAACTCGTTATGATATCAGGCTTGTCTATTTCTCCATTTCTAATCATTTGTTCAAATATCTCGATTATATTATCTTGACTTAAATCTATATTTATATATCTTTGAAAGTTAACACTTAATTGACCACGATAACTTTCTTTATGAGTATCTACTACATCAAATGTATATATAAAATAATTGTCTTCATATTTATATTTTTGAATAGATCTTGATAATGAATTGCATCCTCCACCAAATAAATCCCAAATAATAATTCTGTACATTTAACCTCCTATTTACTTATCTGTTTAAATTATATTTAGTAGGATATACTGGCAGAAGCAAAAGAAAATTATTGTAACTTTTTTATAAAAATTTTCTAATTTTTCGGTAATAGACCAATTTTTGTGTAATCACTTCGATCTTTTGTAGATATATTATAAA
>NZ_JBTKTG010000011.1:0-20996 GCF_054456995.1 Mycoplasma tracheobuteonis
TTAATTACTATTCAGTTTTCAAAGAATATAAACGCGATTTCGCGTTTTTTTATTTACTGTTTAAAATAAATAGAATAAATCATAATATATAAATTCATAATAAAACAATTTGTTTTGGTGATGCTTGAAATATAAAATAAATTACATTTTAATAAAAATTATTTAGTACAAAAATAGTAAAAATATTAATTTAGTTTAAAAAAATAAAATTTATTTTTTTAAAAATCTGTTTTATAAAGCATAAGAAAATATTTCATAATGATAAAAAAATTAAAAATTTTTATACTTTTATTGCTTAAAAATAGACATAAAACAAAATCTTATAAAAAACAAACTAGGTATGATTTTTATAATAGTAAAAAGTGAAAAAAATTTTGAAAAAAATGTAAAAAAAGTTGAATAATATTTATGTAGCAAATCACAGCTAACTTGATGCTGTTTTGAGGATAACAAAACATGCGCGAGTTAACGATAGATAAAACTACAAAATTGCAAAGAAGAATAAAATCAAATCCTAAACTTAATGAGTTCTTTATAAGATTATTAAAAATTAATCAAGATTGATGAGAAAAACGTAGAGTAAGTGATAATCACTTTATATATATGTTTCACGAAAACAATCTACATAATGTTATGGTAATAATCAATAATATAAAGAATCTGAAATGATATATCACAGAAACAACAAACGAACTTATAATTATAGTTTGAGAAATTTTGTGAGAAATGGCTTCAGGTATAAATGAAAAGTTTACAGAAGTGATTTTAGATATTCTGTCAAAAACATCTTACGAAAATGCTTTAAAATACTTTTGAAAATGTATTAAGTTCAACACTTTAAATTATTTGCAAAAGAAATACAATAAGCAAGGCAGATTTGAAGTTGCTGCAGCTTATGGCAGATTAAGTTTAAAAGACTTAAAAGCCCAAATGGATAGAGCCTTCTGTCCTGAAGGCGTAGTAGATAAAGCATATCAAGTCGAAATATGTAAAGATAAGGAAGATAAAAAGAATAAAACAAATGAAGACATTCAATTTGTTTACAAATTTTACCTAGAAAAGGAACCTGATTCAGGATTTACTTTTACCGATGCTGACATAGTAGACAAATTAAAAAAGGAAAATATTAAGAATAAAGTTCAAGTATTTGAACGAAATTTTAAGAAAGAAAAATAGTTTATCAAGTCATTGTTGTGATTAGCTATAGCCACCATTTTTTGGTGGTTTTTAAATACTTTTTAAGAGAAAAAAATCACATTTTTTGCTTTTAAGCTTATATTCTAGATATTTTATTTTTATCCTAAAATTAGGAAAAAACAACTTTTTCTATATAATAAATAAGCAATATTTATATTGCCTCTACTAGTGGGAGATATCTAATATATCGCTAGACCACAATATCGAAAGGATACATAATGGCAAAAAAAGAAATACAACGTATTGCTAAATTGCAATTCCCTGCAGGTCAAGCTAAACCTGGGCCAGCTTTAGCTGGTGTAGGTGTAAACATGCCTGAATTTACAAAAGCATTTAACGATGCTACAAGAGACAGAGCTGGTGAACCAGTTCCAGTTCAAATTACAGTGTACAAAGATAAATCATTTGAATTCAAATTATTTACATCTCCAGCATCATTCAAAATTAAACAAGCTGCAAAAATCCAAACAGGAGCAGCTAATGCTAAAACAACAATCGTTGCAACAATTACAAAAGATCAACTTAAAGAAATTGCTGAATACAAAATGCCAGATCTTAACACAGATGACATTTATGCAGCTATGGCTACAGTAGCTGGTACAGCAAAACAAATGGGTGTTTTAGTTGAAGGATATGATGACATTTTCAAAGCAAAAGCTGAAGCTAAAGCTGCTGCAAAGGCTGCTAAATTAGCTGCTGCTAAAGAAGAAACATTAAACAATGACTTAGAAAACCTTGTTAACACAAAAGGTCAAGCTATTGAAGTTAATGTTATTACAGATGAAAAAGCAAACGAAGGAGAAGAATAATTATGGCTAAAAGAGTTTCTAAAAATTTAAAAGCTGCTCGTGAATCATTTGATAGAACAGTTGCTTATGATTTAGCACAAGCTATTGAACTTGCTAAAAAAACTTCATACGCTAAATTTGATGCTTCAATCGATCTTGCTTTCAACTTAAACCTTGATGTACGTAAAGCTGATCAACAATTACGTGGTGCTGTTTTACTTCCTCACGGAACAGGTAAATCAGTTCGTGTATTAGTTGCTACAAACAATGTTGAAAAACAAAAATTAGCTAAAGAAGCTGGAGCAGATATTGTTGTTGATGCTCAAGCTTTAGAACAAAAAATTAAAGAAGATAGCTTTGATTTTGATGTTATGGTTGCTGACCCAGCAATGATGCCTTTACTTGGAAAATACGGGAAAAAACTTGGGCCTAAAGGTCTAATGCCTAACCCTAAAACAGGTACAGTTACTCCAACTCCAGAAAAAGCAGTTGAAGAACTTAAAAAAGGTAAAGCAAACTACCGTACAGATAAAGCTGGTATTGTACACTCTCTTATCGGTAAAGCAAGCATGTCTACAGAAGCTTTAGTAGATAATGCTCAAACACTTATTTCATTAATTAAAAAGTTAAAACCTGCTGCAGTTAAAGGTGCTTACATCTTAAACTTAACAGTTTCAGCTTCAATGGGACCAAGTGTTAAAATTAAAATAGAAAAATAATACATTCTATTTAGGAACTAGGGTAAAACCTAGTTTTTTTATTTGCATAAAAAACTCACTTTTATGTGAGTTAATCAAGTAACTTAATAATCTTATCATACTCTTCAGTTGATAAGTCTTGTTTCTTTTCTAAAGCAGTTATAATATCATCTAGGTTTGAAATATTTTCTTTTAATCTAGTTTTCTTATCAGTAATTCCGAAGAAACTTTGAATGCTTACCACTAGAGTTGTAATTACCGAGATAACAGCAATAAGCACGAAATAGACCATTGTTAAATCAGGGTATTTATTAAATCTAATTGAATATAAGTTTAAGATAACGATACTTGCAGCTATAAAAATCGCAAGCACATTTAAGAAGACAAAGAATCCTCTTGAAAAAATGTATTTTCTAAATGATTTCTTCTTTAATTTTTGAATTTTAGTGTGTAAATCTACATTATTTTTATGTTCTGTAACTACCTTTAATTTCTCTTTTTTAGATTTAAAAGTGTGAGAATTACTTCTTAAATCAACCTTATCGATATCTATTGAATTTTTATTATCCATGTAAATATCCTCCTGCAAAATCACTTGATTTAAAACGATCTACTTCCATAATAGCCAAACAACGTTTATAGAATAGAAATTCAGCTTTAATTTTTTCAAGATCTTTGTAAACAAATAATCTTTGTTTAAAGACTAAAGCTTCAAATTTAAGTATTTTGTATTTACTTAGGTAAAATGTATATTTCTTATTAATAACGAAGAATGATAAAATACCACTTAAAAATGTAATAGCAGCATTTATGGTTGTAGTCATAATAACATAGTTAGAGTTTGAATTACCATTTAGCAATTCAGTAAAATAAGGGTTATTATCAGGATAAACAGCTTTATCAGTAGGGAAGTTTTTACTTGCTCCTGCTAAATAAATAATAGCTATTAATCCATTGATTAAGGTGTAAAAGATAATCAAACAATTTAGTAAGTAATACATTATTCCATAAATGGCTATCTTAGTTTTAACTTTCTTAAGTAAAGATAAATAAGCCTGATAACTTGTAATAGTATTCTTTTTCATTATTTACCACCATTTGTAAGTTCACTCTTAAGCACTTCTGCAATAATAATCTTTTTTCGAGTTGAAGCTTGAGCCCATAAAGCATCTATAATATTTACCATAGTTTCTGTAGAAATTTCATTAGCATTATATTTTACTTGCAAGTATGATATAGTGCTATTTATTTTTTTATACAGGTCGCAATGGGTATTGTATCTATAAACAGCTATAAACAAGTTTAAAAAGAATGAAATAATGATAAAACTTGCTAAAGCAATAACGTTTAAATATGAGTCAATATCTTCAGGTCTTTCTGAATTAGGTTCTTGTTTCGAAAGAATCGATAAAGCAATTGATGCTAGTACGATAGCAGCAATGTTTAAAAAAGCAATAATAAGTGAAAATAAATCATCTAATAATTTATAAAGCTTTAATCTTTTCTTATCTTTAGCTAATTTTTTATTTAAATTATTTAAAATTTCTTGCATATAAAAATTGTATAACATTCTATTTTTTCTCAAATACTTTTATACATATATAGTCCTAAAAATTAGACAAAAAAAGCTAAAAATAGCACTAAAATGTTGTTTTTGTAAAGTATTGTTTTATAATATACACATGAATAAAACATGAGCTATTTTTAGTGATGTGGATGGTACAATTTATCCATTTCCACACAAACAATTATCAGAAGTTAATAAAGAAAAAGTAAGAGAATTAGCAGATAAAAATATCCCATTTGTTATAAATACAGGTAACCCACCTCTAGAAAAAATACAACGTTTAGCAGATACGTTACATGCTCGTTATTTATGTTGTTCTAATGGTGCAATGATATACGATAATCTCGAAAAAAAGGCTTTACACGTTGAATATATTGATAGAAAAAAAGCTGAAGTGATTTGACCTTTAGCACTTGAACATGGCGTTACTCTATATTATATGGGTACTGATCAATACTATATGTATAATAGCAATGATGTTACTAGAGAGTTTTTAACAACATTTAATGAATATGATGAATGAATAACAGATGGTCGTATCAATGAAGACTTACACAAAATCGAGGCTTATGGTACACCTGAAGCAATTGAAAACTTCCATAAAGCTTGTTTAGCTACAGGTATTGATCTTGATATTATTAATGTTTCAAACAAGTACATTGAAATAACAAATATAGGTATTTCCAAAGCTTCAGGAATGAAGTGATTATGTGAAAATGTCTTCCACGCAGAGCTAGAAGATGTAATGGCAATCGGAGATAGTGCTAATGATATTCCGATGTTTAAAGCAGCTGGATATTCATATGCGATGGATAATGCAGATGCTTTAACTAAAGCTGCAGCTAAGTATTATACAAGTGCTGTTGATCAAGATGGACTAGCAGAAGCTATTGATGATTATTTATATCGTTCAGATTTTGAACTTAAAAGAGCTATTTCTCAACAAAAAATCAAAAGTAAATAATTTAGTGAGTTATCTCGCTATTTTTATTTCTAACTCTATAGCATAGCAAAAAAAGTAGGGCAAAATCATTAATAACTTTTCATATTTTTTGTTATTTTTAATAAGTAATAATATAAAATTTAAATATGAAAAAGACAGCGATGGACTCAGTAAATAAAATTAAAATAAAATTATCGGATTTAGGAATTTTTCCTAAATGAACAATACGTAAAATGGTCTTTGTAGCCATTTTAATAGCTATTTCAGTTGCTTTTACTGTTGTCTGTGCTCAAATTATTCCTATCGTTAATATTCCATCATATAAATTTTCATTTATAGGTTTACCTGTTAAGATTTCTGGATTTATTTTTGGACCTGTAATTGGTGTTTTTGTAGGTATTGTTGCTGATTTAATTTCATTATTATTTGTTCCACCTGCAGGATATAATCCCATTTATACTGCTGCCACAGCTGTAAATGGACTGATATCAGGGATATTTGGTTTATACTACATGGGATTTTTACGTTTTGCTTTTTCTAAAGAGTATCGTTTAAATCGTTTATCTATCAAAATTAATTTATTAGCCTATAAATACAAATTTGAATCAGCAGCTGGAAATAGAAAAAAAGCTATTGAGATCGCTAACAAAATTGTTAAGTTAAATAATAAAAGACAATTTATAAGCCAAGACTCTTCAAATATAGCGCTAAAAAATATTTATTGTATTTCTGCTACATTATTTTTAGTACTTGCAATTACTATAATTGCTTGATATATTGGATTCTTTGTTCCTGATAACATTATCGAAAATGGATTCATTAAAAATAGATGAGTTCTATTATCACTTATGACTTCAGGTATGACACTTCTTGTTTTCTTCATTATCATAGGACGTTTTGCTATGAAAACTGAAAAATATTTAGTGTTTGTTCCAATCATTGTCTTCTGTGCATTCTTAGAATTAATTAATATCCCAATTCTATCATTCGCGGACTTATATTCATTAGGAAACAGTGATCCAAATGATATTTTCGTGTGAATTACACAACATATTTTATCTAGTCCGATAAAGATTTGATTTAACGTTTTTGTTATCTATTATGCTTACCAAGTAGTTTCTAAATTAATTAATAAAAATGAACATTTAACTTATTAAGAAGGGTGTAATGGCTAAAAATAAAAAAATATTAACTATTGAAAATATCTTTATTCCAAGAGGGTATAGTAAAACTAGAGAAGGGATTTGACCTAGCTCTAATATCTCTATACCCTTTTTATCTATTTATCAAAATAATAAAACAGCATTTTATATTCCTAGTGATAACGAAAATATTACATTCCATAAGCTTGCTAGATTTATTTTAAAAGATAACAGATCTGTTACAACATACTATAACCCTAACGTTAAGGAATACTACGATTTCAATAAACATCTAAATATCACAGCTAAAAAGAAGGAAATTTTAAATAGAATTTCTTACTTTAATATTAATGAAATTGTCGATCAAGATGATATTAATTTGCCTTTATTCGAGTTGTGAACAGATTGCCAAAATTCTATTAAAAGTGTTATAAATCTAACTAACTTAAATAGTATCTATTCAAATCTTGATTACACTATGAAGAATTTGATCTTTAATATACTCAAGAACCACTCTTCAAACATAATGGACAATAATAATGAATTTATTAAAACCGTGCGTGCCTTAGAGCAAGATATATTCTTCTCATTAAACACAAAACAAGAAAGTGCTTTTAATACTCATTTCGAGAATTTAACTTTCTTAATTAATACATATGTATTCAATACAGTAAAAGAATATTTCGAAATATTCAAAGAGCTAAAAAATGAATATCGTAGACTCGAAAGTGGAATTCAAACAAGCAACATTAATGAGCAAAAAAACTTAATTGAACAAAGTAAAGTTAAGCTTGCTTATATGAATCAAATAAATAATGTTTCACTTCTAAAGGTTGAAAACGATTTAAAAATTAGAGATTTAAATACTGAAATTAATTACTATAAAGATCTTAAAAACTCTATGGTTAAGTACTCTAGAAAAATAATGAATATTCAAATAAGCCTTATTCGTAAGGAAATTGCATTACTTGAGACTAAAAAGAAGATGCTTGATACAATTAATGATGAGTATTTTGATTTACTAAAAGATATCCTAATCAAGAAAAAAGAACTTAATATCTGAGTTAAAAATTACAAGAAATTGCAATTTCTTAACGAAGAACAACTTGAAGATCTCAAATTAAATATTGATTCTGAAATTAGCATCTTTATTACAAATAATTTCACTGAGACAAAAGATAAATACAAGAATGCTACAGTATCTAAAATTAAAGAGTTTATTAATCAAGAATTTTCATTCAATATCAAAACTTATTTAGTGATATCTAAGAATATGTATGACTATTTAAACGAATGTATTAGTAAAAATCAAAGAGCAATTCATGAAATAGCTAATAGACGTTTTAATCACTTATCAAGTTATAAAAATTTAGTTTCAGTACATGAGCTAGAAGAAAAAATCAAGTATGCTCAAGCAGAACTTGATTGATCTAAATATTCTGAAGAGAAATTGTTTAACTCATTGCTTAAGTCAAAAGAGTTTAAACTTAATCGTTTAAAACTTAATGTAAGACGTACTGAAAGAACTACATCTTCAATTATAAATGCTTTAATTGCTAAGTTAACTTCGCATCATAAAGAAGCTAGTGTCAAATACTTAATGGAATTTAAGAAGTTCCTAACTAAGAATTGAATTTTTAACTTATTAATGGATTTAATAAACTACTCTTCAAATAAGCAAAAAGCAAGTAAAAAGTTCTTAAAAGACTCAGCTTCAATGATTCGTTTTATTGAGTCATATGAAACTGCCTCTGTATCAATTCCTAACTATATTAAACCTTTTAGAGATCTAGATATTATTGATAAAGCTAAAATCAAGCTTACAAAGTTTGGGCTTTCTAAAATAGAAATTTTAGTAGTACAAGATAATATGGAAAATATCTCTGAAGAAGCTAGAAGTGAGTTCTTCCGTGTGCTATTTAAAATAGTAGAAGTAAATAATATAGCAACGGTATTTATTACCTCAAACCTTACATTCATTAAGGAGCAAATGGACTATGTCTACTTCTTTAATGATATGCAATTATTAGAAGGAGCTAAAGTAAAAGAAATTTTTGCTCACCCTGTAAATCCTGATATTAAATTACTAATAAAAGGAAAAATAACTTCATTAAATCAACAACTTAATCGTGATTATGTTCAATTGTTCATAAAACAAGGGCTATACACACTAGATTCTCACCCTTCACATTTTGTTTATTGTACTTTAAGTGAGTATCAAAAATGAAATATGATCAATACGAATAATCTTACAAGTGAGGCTGAAAGCTTATTTAGTAATGATAAGCTTTCAGATACTAAGATTCATGAACAATTCCAATCAGTCTTCACTGATGATGAAATTATTCTTACAGATACTGGAGAAAAGTTTATTCCTGAGCCTTATGATAAGAATGATAAACAATTTACTAAAGAAATTAAAGCTCAAAAAGTATTACCTTCTAGTGAAATAATTTCTCCTGAAGTTGAAGATAAATTATTTTAAATAATATATAATACTTCCAAGGACAGAGGTACTTGTGTAAACAGGTTGAGAAATACTCTTATAAGCTGATCTAGGTAATGCTAGCGTAGCGAGTCTTCTCTTTAATTATCCCTCCCTGTCCAGGAAGGATTTTTTTATGAACAAAATTAAAAAAGCTCTGCTTTTTGTTGCAGGAATTACTACAACATTATTACCAGTAGTAGCTTCTCAATGCGAAAGCAATAATGCTAAAGAAATTAAAATGGATTTAATTATTCCTTATGCAATTGCAGGTAATCAAAGTAAAATAAATGAATTACAAGCAAAAGTGGAAAGCACTATGAATAAGGCGTTAAAGGATAAAGGTGCTAAATTTGAAGTAAAAATAAACATGGTTAATTCAGATCACTATGATGATGTAGCTGCTAGAATAGCAAAAGGAACAACAGATTTAGGATTTTTATCTACAGGAAGCTTATATAATCAAAATGATTATGTTGATAAATTTGGACCAAATGTAATTCAAACTTACCAATCTAAATACAAAGGCGATATCAAAGGAGCTAGATTCAATAATTCATCAAATCAACTTCAAGAAATCGCAAAAAATGAACAAGCTGTATTTGATAAAATTCCTTGATCAGCTCAATGAAATGATGCAACTAACGGTAATGGATGAAATGGTTCAAGTTACACAAACTTTTACCAAAATTACTTATCTACAGAAAT
The DNA here is from genome assembly GCF_054456995.1 of Mycoplasma tracheobuteonis. Classification (NCBI taxonomy): domain Bacteria; kingdom Bacillati; phylum Mycoplasmatota; class Mollicutes; order Mycoplasmatales; family Mycoplasmataceae; genus Mycoplasma; species Mycoplasma tracheobuteonis. The sequence continues at coordinate 9,529 of NZ_JBTKTG010000011.1, forward strand.
CAATGATGTAGTTAGTTATCAAAGAGGCTTAATTGCTATTGTGGCTGATGATGAAACTACAACTAAAATTAAGCAAGCTTGAGAAAGTAAAAATCTTAATGAATTTCTTTCATATGGTTTAGGAATTGGTAAGCCTTCTTCAGGAAGTAAATATCAATTGCCTGAAGCTCTAATGAAAAAACAATTTAATACAGCCGAAAAACAACAATTTAAGTCATTAGCTGATATTAAAAGCAAAGAAGAATATAATGACAAAATAACTAAAGTTTCATTAGCTAAAGCAAGTGAAGAAAAATATAAAAACATTCATATCTTCTTTGATAATGAGGCAAGTTATTCATATACTACTGAATATAACGATAAAGCCAAATATTACTATGCTGTAAATGAAAAAGTAAGACCAAATGAAAAAATAACCTTTTTAACAGTCACTGAGCCACTTCCATATAATATTGGTGTGACTTCTAAAAAAGTTACTAAAGAACAACTTGGTATGATATCTCAAGTTCTTAATTCATTGGTAAATAATGATGAACTCTACGGAAGAAATGTAGGGTTCGTGGCTTATAGCGTTGAAGAAATGCAATCTGTCGAAAATGAAATCAGACAAACACTAGGAGAATAATGTTAGAATTTAAGAATATAGCTCTCACTTATGAGAAAAAAGAGGTTTTATCAAACCTTAATTTTGACTTTAAACAAGGAGAAATTGTAGGTTTGATCGGTCGTAGTGGTGAGGGAAAAACTACTATTCTAAAATCTATATTTAACTTGGATATAATCATAAAAGGCAAAATTCTTTACAATAATATTGATGTTAAATGCTTAAAACATAACGGACTTAAAAAATATAAGTCTGTTATTTCTTTTATCGATTCAAATACATTATCACTATTAGAATATGATGCTTATAAAAACATCTTATTTAACTTTAATGGTTACTCAAATAAGCTGTTTGCTTGAATGAAACATTTAAGTAGTAAGCAACTTGAAGAGTTATGGGACTTATTTGAAAAGTTCGAGGTAACTTCTTATGCATTAACACCTTTAAGCCTTCTATCTAGTGGGCAACGTCAACGTTTTAATTTTGTTGCAGGTGTTTATAATAAAAGCGAAATTTTGCTATGTGATGAGGTAACAAGTAATCTTGATATTAATAATTCACACAAAATATTTAATTATTTAGCAGAACTAAAAAAGCAAAAGATTATTATCACAGCTATCCACGATATCGATTTAGCTATGCAGTATTGTGATAGATTAATAGCTATTAAGAGTGGAAAAGTTGCTGATATCATTGAGAAAAAAGACTTCAATAAAGAAAAGTTGACCTTATATTTTGATGAATAAAAATACTTTTATATCTAGAATAAAGCGTCAAAAGCATCTTCGCCTATTTATTTTTCTAATTATTTTTGCTTTCTTTATTTTTGCTCTTTACAAGCTAGATTTCTTTACAACGGTTCCAACACCTAGTTGGAGTATGGCTGCTAAAAAGTTTAAGTCTATATTTAGCTTTGCTAGCCATAATAGTGAACTTTCTGACAATATTTGGCTAATCAACTTTAATCTCTTTTTAGTAACACTAAAAAGTGTAACAATAGGAACATTTTTTGGGTTTTTAGTTGCTATGATTACTGGTTATTTTTCAGCTACTAACATTCATAAACATAAATTTATTCCTATAATAGTAAAAATTGTTTTAATGTTACTAAGAGCTTTTCCAGTAATTGTCTTTATTTTACTGTTTAAAAGTGCTTTTAGTGCTGAATTAGCTTCTTTTGTACTTTACTTCTGATTCACTTGATTATGAATGAATCGTTACATTTCTGATTTAATTGAAAGCTGTTCAACTAAAACATATTATCAAGATATTGCTTTAGGAAAAAGTAAGCTAAAATCATTTTACAAAAATATCTACCAGCAAGTTAGAATCAAGTTTTTCTTAAACTTCTTTTTATCATATGAATCTAATATTAGATGGCTTACAATTTTAGGGCTTGTTGGAATTAATGGACTAGGTGAAGTTTTCTCTGATCCTAAACATTATCAAAATAGTTTTGGAATAACATTGTTATTTATCGCTTTATTTATTTTGATAATTGAGGCAATTTTATATCTATTAAATAAGGTTTTATTAGTACAAAAGCCTCAAAAAATCGTTAACATAAAGCAAATTAAGTCTTGAAAATATAACTGAAAAAGCTATGTGTTAGGCTTATTAGTTTTAGTATATCTTGTAATTTTGATATGAGGATTAATTTCTCTAAAAGATTCACAAGTTTATAAAGATACTTTATTTGATTATTTTAATAATGTATTTAAATTTGATTTTAGTGCATTTGATACTGGATTATTTGAACAATATTCTATTATCCTATTACAAGCATATGTATCAATGGTATTTGCATATATATTTTCGGTAATGTACGCTTATATACTTGCAGAAAGAATTAATAAAAATTACAGTGTGATAGTTTCAAAAGTATTTCTTACTTTTATAAAGGTTGTTCCTACCTATTTTTGATTTATGATACTGAATCCTTTAATGGAATCGGCTACTGCTATTACATTAGCATTAGTTGTTTCATCATTCAGAAAAATGGTAAAACAAATTTCTGAATCAATTAATACATTACCTAATTGCTCAATACAACTATATAAGGATAAGGGATGAAGTAAGTTTAAAATTTATCGTCGTTATATCTTACCTTATGTTAACAAACAACTAATTTCAGTTTTCATTTTTCAAAGTGAAGATGCAGTAAGAAATTCAATTTCTTATGGTACATTTGCGAATTTAGGAATATATAATTTAGTGCTTCAATATCAAGATAAAGGACAGTACAATAAGATTTTTCCAGTTATACTTCCAGCCTATATATTTTTCATAATTTTGGAAATTAGTTTTTGAATTTATAAAGAAAAAAATATTTTTAAGATTAATATTGGGCCCAAAAACAAATCACTTACTAAAATTACCACTAAATATGATGAATTTCAAAAACATCTATTACATAGAGCTTAAAGTAGCAAAATAAGACAAAAATCGCAAGCTTTTTAGCTTGATTTTTTATTCAATTTTAAGTCATATTCTTATACACTAAAAAATTAATATTCCTAGGATTAAAAAAATGCTTATGTGATAAAATTTATATACCTTATGTAAATATACATTTATATAATGTATTTTTTAATTCAGAGGTCTATATTTTCAGAAAGGATGAGAATAAATATATGGAGCAAAAAAATTATAAAATTCGTAAATTTGGTCCTGTCACAGAGAGAAGAGATTACTCAGTAACAAAAGAATCTTTACCTCTTTTTGATATTCTTGAAACAAGTAAAGAAAGTTTCGAACTTTTCATTACAAAAAGAATTCAAGAATGTCTACTTGAAGTTTATCCAATCGAAGCTGCTAACAAAGAAGTTCGCTTAGATTATGTTAAAGGGTCAGTTAGATTAGAACTACCATTTAAGAAAATTACTAGTGAAAGCGAAGAAATCAAAAAATGTAAAGCTAAAGGAATTAACTTTAGCGTTAAAGTTTACATCAGCTTAAAAAGAGAAATTACAAATACTGGAGAAGTTAAAATTGATGAAGTACTTTTAGGAGAAATTCCTTACATGACTTCTGGAGGAAGCTTTATCATTAACGGTTCTGAAAAAGTTATCGTGTCTCAGTTAATTAGATCACCTGGTGCATACTTTGGACTTGGTGTACGTAATAAGCAATCAGATGACTTATTCAACAAATTAGAAATTTTACCTAGAATTGGGTCATGACTTGAAGTGTCTCACAAGGTTACATCTTCAACACTTGACACAGTTAAAATCAAAATCGATAAAAACAAGAATGTTAACTTAGCAACTTTCTTAGGTTCATTTGGTTTCACACCTAAAACAATCAGAGAATTATTTGGAACAAGTGAATTATTAGAAGAAACACTTAAGAAAGACAAGTTAATCGAAAACACAGAATTAAGCGATGCTGAAATTCTTGATCAATGTCAAGAAGAATTATTCAGAGGCTTAAGAAAAGGTGATCGTATTTCTGAAGAAGCTAAACGTTCTCTTATTCCTGGAATGTTGTTTGATAAAAAACGTTACAACTTATCAACAACAGGACGTTACATGCTTAACAAAAAACTTTCACTTGTTGATCGTATAACAAACACATATTTAGCTGAAGACTTAGTTGTTAAATCAGTTGAATTAGGAGAAAAAGTTGTTTTATATCCTAAAGGAACATTTATCGACATTAAGAAAGCTAAAGAAATTCAAAATGCATTTAATGAAGGCTTAATAAGAAGTGAAAAAATCCCTGGTATTGATCCAGAAATGGTTTACCACAAACTTATTAATCAAAACAAAAATCTTGCAAAAAGAATTAACATAATCAAACTTAAAGTTTACCCATCAAGAAAATGAATGGAAGAAAAAGCAGATGAACCTGTTTTAGTAATTGGTAACGATCCTAAATCAACAGAATCACACTTACTTATCTCAGATATCGTAGCTGCTATTAACTACTACTTCAACTTAATTGATGGAATTGGACAAGATGATGATCCAGATTCATTAACTAACAAACGTATCGTTTCAGTAGGGGAATTACTTGAAGGTCAATTATCAGTTGCTTTAACAAAACTTGAAAAAGCAACACGTGAACGTATGGGAGCTAAAGAAGCTGACAAAGTTACAGCTAAAAATGTTACAAACAACAAACTTGTAACAAACCAAATGAAACAATTCTTTAACTCATCAAAACTTTCACAATTCATGGATCAAATTAACCCACTTGCTGAAGTATCTAACAAACGTCGTGTTACATCTCTAGGGCCTGGTGGTCTTAACCGTGATACTGCACAATTCGAAGTTCGTGACGTTCATGCAACTCACTACGGAAGAATTTGTCCTATCGAAACACCTGAAGGACCTAACATCGGTCTTATCCTTAACTATGCTACATATGCTAAAGTCGATGATTTAGGATTCTTAAAAACTCCATACTTCAAAGTTAACAATGGTGTAGTTGATTATTCAACAACACACTACTTAACAGCTGCTGAAGAAATTGGGTTCTCATTTGCTCAATCATCAGTTAGAGTTGATGACAATAATAAGATTGTTGATCCTTATCTAACAATCAGACGTGATTACAACTATATTATTGGTACACCAGATGAAATTGACTACATTGAGGTTTCATCTAAACAAATAGTTTCTGTTGCTGCTGCAGCTATCCCATTCCTAGAAAACGACGATGCTAACCGTGCACTTATGGGATCTAACATGCAACGTCAAGCAGTTCCTCTTCTTCAAGCTGAAGCACCTTTTGTTGCTACAGGTATTGAAGCAGATATCGCTAAATACTCTTCATATAACTTAGTTGCTAAAAACCCAGGGGTTGTTACTTTTGTTGATGGATCAAAAATTATGATCAAAAACGAAAAAGGTAACACAGATAGATATAGCTTAAGAAACTTTGAACGTAGTAACCAAGGTACATTAATTCAACAAAAACCAATTGTTGATGTTGGTCAAGAAGTTGCAAAAGGTGACTTACTTGTTGATGGTAGCTCATTCAAAGATGGTGAAATGGCATTAGGTAAAAACGTACTTGTAGGATTCACTACATGAAACGGATATAACTTTGAGGATGCTGTAATCATCAATGAAAGACTTGTAAAAGATGATGTTTATACATCAATTCACATCGAAGAACAAACAATTCAATTCAGAACATCACGTGCTGGTGATGATGAATTAACAAATAATATTAACAACGTATCAAAATTTGCTTTAAGAAACCTTGATGAAAGAGGTATTGTTAAAGTCGGATCAGAAGTATTACCAGGAGACGTACTTGTAGGTAGACTTTCACCTAAAGGAGAAGATAATCCATCTCAAGAAGAAAAACTTCTTATGGCTATTCTTCAACAACGTCCACAAACAACAAAAGATACATCATTAAAAGTTAAAAATGGTCACGCTGGAACAGTTATCCATGTTGAAGTACTTTCTCGCGAAGCAGGAGATGCTTTAGAAGAAGGTGTAGATAAAATTGTTAAAGTTTCTATCGCTCAAAAACGTAAGATCAAAGTTGGTGATAAGATGGCTGGACGTCACGGTAACAAAGGGGTTATCTCAATCGTGCTTCCTGAAGAAGATATGCCATACTTAGAAGATGGAACACCACTTGACATTATGCTTAACCCACAAGGGGTTCCTTCACGTATGAACATTGGTCAAGTACTTGAGCTTCACCTAGGAATGGCAGCTAGAAAATTAGGTGTTAAATTCGTTACTCCTTCATTTGATGGGGTTAAGAAAACAGATATCGAAAACGCCTTAGTAGAAGCTGGATTAGACAAGAGTGGAAAACAAACACTTATCGATCCAATCACAGGTAGAAAATTTGATAAACCTATCTCAGTTGGTGTTATGTACATGCTTAAACTTAACCACATGGTTGACGATAAGATGCACGCACGTAGTGTTGGGCCATACTCACTTATTACACAACAACCTCTTGGAGGTAAATCTCAAAATGGGGGACAAAGATTCGGGGAAATGGAGACATGAGCTATCGAATCTTATGGAGCTACAAACGTACTTCAAGAAATCCTTACATTCAAATCTGACGACATTACAGGACGTAATGCCTTATATTCAGCATTAGTATCTGGAAAAGAATTACCAATGCCTGGAATTCCTGAATCATTTAACGTTCTTAGCTACGAACTTAAAGGACTTGGAATGAAACTTGATGCTTCAACAAGAAGTATTGATGAAGAAGAAAACATTGATCACACACAATATCAATATGTTGATACTAACGAAATAGGGGGAGAAGGTTATGAATAATTTTGATAAAGAGCAAGACGAATTAGTTGAACAAATTAATAAAATTACTCTCTCACTTGCAACAGACAAAGACATTTTAGAATGATCTCACGGTGAAGTTACAAGACCAGAAACCATCAACTATAAATCATATAGACCTGAAAAAGATGGGCTATTTGATGAATTAATTTTCGGACCAGTTACAGATTATAAATGTCCAATCTGTAATACAAAATACAAGAAAAGTGATGAAAATTCTGTATGTACCAAAACCCCTGCTTGTGAAAAATATAGACCTGTTATTTTACCTAAAATTACACGTAGAAGCAGAATGGGGCACATCAAGTTACACAACCCAGTTGTGCACTTCTGATTCTTCAAAATTGATCACTCAATTATTTCGAAACTACTTGGACTTAGAGTTGCTGACTCTACAAAGCAAGTTACAAAAGCAGATTTAGAAAAATTAATTTACTATAAATCTCACATCGTTCTTGAAGCTGGAAACTTAACAAGCTTAAAGAAAAATACAATCATTGACATCAACGAAGCTGCTAACATTTACGAAGCTGCTCTTGAAGAAATGCTTGGCCACTATGAAGCTGGAACAGATGAATACGAAGACATCGAAACAGCTTTAATAGAATTAAGAGAATATGCTGAATCAAAAATCGGGAAAGATTTCGGGATTGATTTCTATCAATACAACGAAATTATTCACGAATATTCAGATGCTAAAATCGATACAGGGTCTCGTGCTGTAGAATACTTACTTACACACATTGATTTAGCTGAAGAAGCAGCAGCTGTACAAGCTGAAATCGATAAAATCAATGCTGAAATGGATCTAGAAAGTGGACTTTCATCTACAAAAGAACAAGATAGAGCAAAACTATACAAACGTTTAACAGTTATTAACTCATTTATTAAATCTGGTCAAGATCCAAAAAGTATGTTAATTTACAACTTACCAGTTATTCCTGCTGACCTTCGTCCATTAGTTCAACTTGATGGTGGAAGACACTCAACAAGTGATGTTAACGAACTATATCGTCGTATCATTATTAGAAACAATCGTTTAGCTAAATGAAACGAAGCGGATGCTCCGATGTTAATTAAGCAAAACGAATACCGTATGATTCAAGAAGCTGTTGATGCTTTAATCGACAATGCTAGAAAAAAACCTACACCAGTTGTATCTAAAGATTCTCATCCTTTAAAATCTATCTCAGATGCCCTAACTGGTAAAAAAGGACGTTTCAGACAAAACCTTCTTGGAAAACGTGTTGACTACTCAGGACGTAGTGTTATCGTTGTTGGACCATCACTTAGAATGCACGAAGTTGGTATTCCTCGTGATATGGCTGCCAAATTATTTGAACCTTGAATTATTAAGGAATTAATTAAGGGTGAACCTACAATTACAAGTGTTAAATCAGCTAAGAAAATGATCGAAACACTTAACCCTGTGATTTGACCATATGTAGAAAAAGCAATCGAAGGAAGACCTGTACTTCTTAACCGTGCTCCTACACTTCACAGACTTTCAATTCAAGCTTTCCAACCTGTTTTAATCCGTGGTAAAGCTATTAAACTTCACCCACTTGTAACTACAGCTTTCAACGCTGACTTCGACGGGGACCAAATGGCTGTTCACGTTCCAATTTCAGATCAAGCTGTTAGAGAAGCAAAAGAACTTATGCTTGCTTCTAAAAACATTCTTGGACCTAAAGATGGAGAACCTATTATTAACCCATCTCAAGATATGATTTTAGGTCTATACTACTTAACTATCGAAAAAGCTGGAGCTAAAGGAGAAGGAAACTTCTACGCAAGCTATGATGATATGATGCTAGCATACGAAAATGGATACATAACTCTACATACAAGAGTTGTTCTTCCTATTTCAGCTCTAAGCAAAGAATCAGTATCTAAATATACAAATGCTCCTTACTTAGTTTCTACAGTAGGTAAATTTATCCTTAACCGTGCATTCCCTTCTGACTTTGAATTTATCTTTGGTAAATTCGTAACAAGAAAAGAAGTTATGCAAGCTGATGGAAGCATTAAAGTAAGCGAAAGCGAAAAAATCGATACATCAGATAAAGAACTAAACAAATATGTTTTAAACTATGGTGATGACTTCAGAGAAAAGCTTGCTCAAATGCCAGTTAACTTAGCTTTAGCTAAAAAAGACATTGCTAAAATTGTTCGTAGAGTTTACGAAAAATATGTTGCTGTTGTAACGATGGAAGATGTTGCTAACATTATTAACGAAACAAATCTTGATAACTTTGAAGATCGTTTCACAGAATGTGCTGAATTAGTTGATTTTGCTAACCAACCAATTCCTACATCACACGCTCGTATTATTTCTAACTCAATTAAAGAACACTTCGAAGCAATTAACTACGAATGAAGCAAGAAAAACCCTAATGCTGGTGAAGATGCTAAACCATTCTGAACTTTAACTGAATATACAAAAGTACTTGATAAAGTATGATTCGATTACACAAACTATGTTGCTTCTATCCTTGATAGAGTTAAGAACCTTGGATTTAAATTCTCAACAATTTCAGGTACAACTATCTCAATGAACGATATTACAACATTAGATACAACAGCTGAAAAGATTAAAAAAGGTGAAGAATATACAGATCAACTTAAGAAATTCTTCGAAGAAGGATACTTAACAGATGACGAACGTTATACATTAACAATTCAAAAATGATCAGAAGTTAAGGATTCTATTGAAAAAGACCTTAAAGAAGTTACAAAATCTGATATTGATAACCCTCTATTCATGATGTTCACCTCAGGAGCTCGTGGTAACTCATCTAACTTTACACAACTTGCTGGTATGCGTGGACTTATGAACAACAATACCAAAGTGCTTAAAGCCGATGCTGAAAACGACCGTGTGGTTCGTTCAACAGTTGAAATCCCTGTTAAATCATCATTCCTTTCAGGACTTACAGCTTATGAGTTCTACTCATCAACTCACGGGGCCAGAAAAGGACTTACAGATACAGCGCTTAACACAGCTAAATCAGGTTACTTAACACGTAGACTTGTTGATGTTGCTCAAGGTATTGTAGTAAGACAAGATGATTGTGGATCTGACTTTGGATTCGTTGTTAAAGACATTAAAGATACAAAAACTGATACAGTTATTGAATCACTTCAAGAAAGAATCGAAGGTAGATTTACAAACAAAGCTATCTTAGATGAAAATGGAAATGAATTAGTAGCTGCTAATACATTAATTACTCCAGAATTAGCTGATAAGATTGTTAATGAATACGGACAAACTCAAGTTGAAATTCGTTCAGTATTATCTTGTCATACAAAAAATGGTGTATGTAAACACTGTTATGGAAAAGATCTTGCAACCAACAGAATCGTTAACATCGGTGAAGCTGTTGGGGTAGTTGCTGCTCAATCAATCGGGGAACCTGGTACACAGCTTACAATGCGTACATTCCACACCGGAGGGGTTGCTGGGGTTGAAGATATTACTGGAGGGTTTGGACGTTTAATCGAACTTATCGATGCCTACGACTTCCCTTGAGGAAAACCTGCTGTTATCTCAACAGTATACGGTACAGTTGTAAATATCGCACCTGCTAAAGATAAAAATGGAAAAGACAGTACAGATATCTTATTAGTGGATGTTGAAACTAAGAAAGCTGATGGAACTACAGAAGTAGTTAGATACAACGGAAAAGTATCACAAAAATTACGTGTAAAACTAGGGGATAGAGTTGTAAGTGGTCAAAAGATCTTTGAAGGGCCTATTATCCTTAATCAACTTCTTGAAGCAGCTGACACTAGAGCTGTTCAAAACTACTTATTAAAAGAAGTTCAAAGACTATATCGTTTACAAGGTATTACTATCTCAGATAAATATATCGAAATCATTATTAGACAAATGCTTTCAAAAATTATGATTACAGATCCAGGGGACTCAAACTTCTTTACAGGAAGCCTTGTGGATACATTTGTCTACCAAAAAGAAAATGGAAAATTACTTGCTGCAGGAAAACGTCCAGCTTACGGTGAAGTTAAGATCCGTGGAGCTAAACAAACTCCTTTATTAAGTGATTCATTCCTAGCTGCTGCTTCATACCAAGAAACAGCTAAAATCCTCGTTAACTCTTCTATCGCTAAAAGAGTTGACTACCTTGAAGGACTTAAAGAAAACATTATTCTTGGACACAAAATCCCTGCTGGAACAAACTCAAATTATGAATTAAAAGGAAAATACGATATTCGTGATCCTAAATCATACTTTACAGGTAAATATGATCCAGAAAGTGGTGAATTAGAAATCGATCAAGAACTTCAAGATGAACTTAATGCATCATTTGATGATATTGAAATTCCAGTAGTATTCGAAGACGATACATTAGAATTACAAACACCTAATACAATGGATATGAGTGATGATGAAGAAAATCCTGAAATCTTTGATATCGATGATGACGTTATCGGTCTTGATGACGAATACGAAGATGATAACGAAGAATAATTCCTTCATGTTTCTAAATTAAAGTAAGGCTTCGGGTAATAGACCAATTTTTGTGTAATCACTTCGGTCTTTTGTAGATATATTATAA
>NZ_JBTKTG010000012.1:0-15662 GCF_054456995.1 Mycoplasma tracheobuteonis
GTTTTTACAACTGAAATTAGAGCTTTAGTGGAAAGTCATATTTTTAATTTGTATCTTTTAACGATATCAAAAGATAATATTATTTTATTTATAATTGGGATAGTGATGTTATTAATTGCTTTATTTTCAGCTTTATCAATAATTTATGCTTATGCTTACATTAAACATAGCAACTCTTTTATTAGAATTTTTGAGGATTGACAAGTTTCTAATAATAGATTTGATGACGCAAATTTACTTGAAAACTTTCTAGAACCTGATGCTTTGGAGAAATATCATCAAATATCTGTTTGTTCTGGTAGACATAAATTTATAGTAGTAGACAATAACACACTAAATCAAATTCAAAATCAAGAACAACCAGTGAAAATATCTATAGTAAATAAGTTGTGGTTTAAAAGTACTAAACCAACGAAAGTTAAAGATAAGAAAATTTATGCTTATAGCTTTATGGTGCTAGCAAATGCTCACAATTTATATATTGATGGATATAAAGCTAATATCAATATGTTTGCTTATGACTACTTAAAATTTGTCCTAGAAAAAGATATTAAATTATCACCAACTAAAACTAATAATCATTTAGAAATTCCTGATACGGATTTCTAAAGATAATTCTTAATTTATATTAGATTAATGGTATTATATATAAGCATATAGCTGGCAGCTGCATTTAAATGTAGAGGAAAGTCCGTGCTAGCACCATCTGTGATGATGGTAGTGATTGCGCTCAGCCCAATAAGCTTTGGATACACATTTGTGTAGACGACTAGTGCCACAGAGACGAGAGAAATGAAACGGGTAAACTCCGCAAGCTAGAAACTCAAATTTTGGTAGAGGAACTTGAGCTAAGAAACGAATGAAGCCCAAGAGTATCGTTAGATATTAGATAAATTGCCAGCACTGCACTTTAGTGCAGAACAGAACACGGCTTATGATGCAAAACACTCAATTTTTTTGAGTGTTTTTTATTGATTTTTTATGGATTATATTAAAATAAAGCATATTTAAAATTAACAAGGATATTTATGAAAGAAAAGTCACCTCTTCAGAAGATAAAAATAGCTATTTTATCTGTTGCAAGTTTTGTAGTCGCGTTAATTGTAATACTACTTTCTGTGTTTAAATTTTCGCATCCATTTAAGCCTGCGTTCTATAACTATAAATCTTATATGTCTAAAACAAATATAGATAAAATTCAAGAAGATTTTACTTATAAAACTTTTGATGAAATAAATGAGTTCACTAATGCTTTAGTTAATAATAAAGCTATTGCTGGAATTGGGAGTGATTTCCAAGCAATTGATTTAATTAAAAAAGGGCATATTAAGAAAATCGATTTCAAAAAGTTATTTAAAAGTATTGATCATCCTAGTTTTGATGAAAATTTACTAAATCAACTAGGAGATAGTGATTTTCTAGGAAATGTTTTAAAGGAAATCTACTCTCCTATTATCTTTAATCACCTTGCTTCTTATGACGACGAGCTATCAACTGATTTACAAGGAAGAAAATTAGAAAAACCACAACACTTATGAGAATACTTTATACCTTATTTTGCTCAGGACGGAATGGTTGCTTTAAACAAATCTAAAGCAAGTCAATCTAAAGAAATTAATACAAAAACTTTAGAAGATAATGCTAAGAAATTAAGCGAAAAATACAATGTGACTATTGATAAATATTCATTATTAAACGAACTAAACCTGCTATCACATAGTGGTTATAGTAATTTTATAATTACAGATGCTATTAGAACAAATATGTTGTATGCTTCTGGTTATGACTTCAAAAATAATAAATTAGAATTAACTCCTTATTCAGGTAGTTCTACTGCTGAAAACTATAAAAATCAAATCATACAATTTGGAAATTTAATCCAAGCTGCTACATCATTTCCAATAAGTGATTCTCGTCACATAACATTAGATGGGGATGGTCAAAATATTGTTGCTAGATTGCTAGATCCAAGCAATCGCCAAACTGATAGTGGAATTGTTTATAATGGTGATATGCTTGATATGTATTATTCTGATAATAACTATGACACGGTTGCAAATGGAACTGTTGAAGGACTAAAAATAGGGCAAAATGTTCTTCTTGTTGATGGTGTTATGGTTAGAAATGATATCTCAGATGAATATGAAACTAAGTTATATAAAACTTTAAATAAGAGTTTTTTAGAAAATATGACTTGACGTTTTGCTCAAGCAAATAAAAACGATGATATCAATCAAGTTTATAAGAAGTATAGCCTTAAAATCTACCAAGATTACTTAGACGCAGTACTAAAACCAATTTTTAAAGATATATCAATTTATAGCACTTTAGAAAAACAACTTATTACACTTTATGATTCAACTCTAGAAGATATTGAAAAACTAAACGATTACAACAATTTTGTAGACGAAAAGATACTGAGTGATAATTTACTAAAGCAAACTTTTGAGTTATATGCTGATAAATTATTTGGTACTAAACCACAGGGAAATTTAAAGGATTTAATAATTAATTTAATTAATCATGTCGACTTATCATCGCAAGCATTTGCACCTGTTGTTGATCAAAAATATGCTAATTTAAATAATTTTGATTTTATAAACTACACACCAACATTTTTATTAGACTACTTATTTATCCAACGTAATTATTTCATCGAGGACAATGCTGTTGATAAAAAAGCATTATACATCTATGAAATAGAAGATAAAAATGGTATTCAGCATAAAGCAATCAAAGGTGTTTCTGAAGAGTTGCTTTCACAAATAAGTACCTTCTACTTTACTCAATACAAAGGATAGAAATTTGCTTGCATCTGCAAGCTTTTTTCTACCTTAATGATAAAATTAAAATATGAATCAAGACACTATTGCTAAGTTAAAAAATAAATTAAAAAATGTTCCTAATACACCTGGCGTTTATTTGTGAAAGAATGCTCAAGATCAAGTTATTTATGTAGGAAAAGCTAAAGCTTTAAATAAAAGGCTTAACCAATATTTAAAGGGTACTATTAACTCTTATAAAACTCCTAAAATGCTTGAGGAAATTAATGATTTTGATATATTTCTATGCCCTGGTGAAAAAGATGCTTTAGCACTAGAAACTAATTATATAAAGCAGTACCAGCCACCTTATAATATTGAATTAACGGATGATAAAAGATATCCTTATTTAGCTTTAGAAATCAAAAAGAATAATGAGTTAGTTATTTCATCTGTATATCGCTTTGATAAGTATAAAAAAGATAGTTTTTATTTTGGACCATTTCCTGTCAATAGTAAATTTAGAGATTTGCTTAATATCTTAGAACGTAATTTTACTTATGAAAATGGTTTAAGAATTAAAGAATTTTCATATGTAGATTCAAAAAGAAAATTTGAGCAAATAATTAATATTTTAAAATTCAAAGATAATAGCTTTCTTGAAATGTTAAAAAGCAAAATGATACTAGCTTCTAATAATTATAACTATGAATTAGCAATGGAATATCGTGATGCTATAAATGTGCTTGAAGGTATTAAAACAACTCAAGTAGCTGAACTTCAAACTTATAATGATATTGATGTTTTTTCATTCATTCCTTATGAAAATGTAGTAGCAGTGCAAAAAGTTTTTTATCGTAGTGGAATCCAAATTCAGCACGTTCATAGCTTTTATTGATCTGATATTTTGCTTGAAGATTTTATTTCTCAATATTTAACGACTTATTATAGAAATAATAAAATGCCTAATAAAATACTTTTAGACCAATGCTATAGCGAAATAGAGTTCAATGAAAGCATTTCTCCTAGAGTTGTTTTCCCACAACAAGGAATTTTGCATCGAATCATTCAATTAGCTAACGAAAACAATAGTGAAAATATAAAACTTAATTATGAAGAATGATATCGTAAGAATGCTAATTTATTAAATGCTTGAAGTGAAGTTGAAAACGTCTTGAATCAAGGCAAAAAAATTCAATCGATCTTTATTTTTGATAACTCACACTTTGGATTAAGTGCTCCTGTTGGAGTTGTTACTTGTTGAGAAAATGCTACAGCAATCGATGCAAAAAGTTCAAAATTTGATCACAGTGATCAATTAGCTGTAATGGATAAAAAATCAGATGTTCAATTAATGTACTTAACGGTAGCGAAATTTATCTCTCAAAAACGTTTCATGCTTAATGAAGGTACTATCTTTATCGTAGATGGTGCCTTACCTCAAATAAATGAAGCATTATACGCCTTAAAAGAAGAAAGCATTGATAACATTAAAGTCTATGGGCTAGTCAAAGATGATAAGCACAGAACTAGAAATCTAATTAATAGTAGGGATGAAATCTTGTCTATTAGCAAGAATGCTTACAACCTATTATCAAATATGCAATACAGTGTAGATAAATATGCCAAAAATGTTATGAGCAAATCATTTGGTATGAAATCTAGAAGTAATGATTTAACTAAAATCAAGGGGATAGGATTGCAAACTGAAAAAATACTTCTTAAGCATTTTAAGACTTATCAAGCTATTAAACAAGCAAGTTTTGAAGAGCTAGCAGATGTAATCGGTAAAGCTAAAGCCCAAATTATTATTAATGAATATAAGCCTAAGTAATTGGGCTTTTTTGTTGCAACAAAAAAAGCAGTAGCCATAAGCTACTGCAATTGAACATATTATTTAGCGTTCTTTTTTTCAAGTCTTCTGTTGAATCTGTCGATTCTTCCTGTTGCTTTAACTTGAGCTTTAGATCCTGTGAATACAGGGTGGCAACCTGAACAAACGTCTACTGTAAAGTTAGGCTTAACTGATTTGAAAGTGAATGATTTTTGACATGTTGAGCAAGTAGCTTCAACTGTGTGGTATTCTGGGTGAATGTTTTTTCTCATAATAATTCTCCTTGCTTTTAGTTATTATTTTGAGTAGAACTCAACAACTAAAGCATCCTTGATTTCTGGGTGTAATTCATTTCTTTCAGGTAAACGATCTAATTTAGTAGTAAAGTCTTTTCTTGTTAATCATGAAGCTGCTTCACGTTGTTCCATAGCTTCTAAAATTTGTTTGTTTGTTCTTGATTTTTCTTTAAGAGTAATTTCTGATCCTAATGAGACAACCATTGAAGGGATGTTTGCTTTTTTACCATCAACAACGAAGTGGTTGTGGTTAACAAGTTGACGAGCTTGTCTACGTGTTGTAGCATATCCTGCTCTGTAAACTAAGTTGTCTAAACGTGTTTCTAATAATTGAAGCATGTTTGTCCCTGTAATTCCTTTAGCTTTAACAGCTTTTTGGAATACTTTGTGTAATTGTTTTTCATTAACACCATATAAGTGTTTTACTTTTTGTTTTTCGTATAAGTGTAATCCGTATTCAGATAATTTTACTCTTTTGTTTCCGTGTTGCCCTGGAGCGTAAGTTCTTTTCTTTCCTTTAGCAAATTCTTTTCCTGATTCAAGAATTGAAAATCCTAAACGACGTGATTTTTTAAATACAGGTCCTGTGTATCTTGACATAGTTTTTCCTCTTTCTGCATAATTGAGAGGGTTTATTTCTAGCTGGATAAGTTTAACTTAATGTGTTCGGTTAAGCAGCTAACTTACTAACAATAAATACTCGTTAAATTTATTTACCAACCATAATAAACTGCTGTTATTTATGCTTATTTATTTTAACAGATTAAGATATTTATATTAATAAATATTTAATTTATTAATTCCTAAAATATAGTTGTAAAATATTTTATGAAACAAAATAAAAATAAACACGAAAGAAAAAAACAGAGGAACTAAGAAAATTAAACAAACAAAAATAATTACTGTATTGATATTGGGTTTATATTAGTTATGCTTATATTCATCACTATACTAAGAAAGTTCATAAATACTATAATGCTTGTTTAATTTTAATTAATAAAAGGAGTGGATATGAAAATAAATCTATTCAAAGAATATAAGAAAATTAGAAATATCAATATTTCAATCTTAGTTCTTTCATTTTTTGTTGTATTCTTTTTTGTTCTGTGGTCTATCTTAGTCTCAGTAAATGCACCTTCATTGACTAAAATGAACGATGGGAATAAGAATTCGATACAAAGTTTTGAATATCTATTTGGTGGAGAACAATTAATTCCTTTTATATTTGGAGTAATTGTATCAGTAGCTCTAGTTGTGCTGGTAATTGTAAATATTATTATTGTATGTGTTACAAATATAGCAAGAACACAAAATCCTGAGCATGAAAAAGCTAAGCTTTTAACTTGAATTGGTTTTGGACTTATGTTTTTAGCATTACCAGTTGGGAACATCATTTTAATAATAGCCTCATCTACGGCTATGCTTGCAATTAATGATGATTCAGCACGAGAAAAGCATTAATACTTACAAAAGATATTTCTTATAAATAATTCTAATCCCATAAATTCCTTTTTATGGGATTTTTAACGCAGAAGAAAATAAATTGATTATAATAAAATCATACTAATTAGGAGAATCATGAAACAAAGATTATTAAGTGGAATTAAACCTACTGGAGATTTAACTTTAGGGAACTATATAGGGGCTATAAGAAATTTTGTCGCATTGCAAGATGAATTTGATTCATACTTCTTTGTAGCAGACTTACATGCCTTAACCACAGGGACAGTTGATCCAATTGAACTAAGAAAAGCTCGTAAAACTATAGTAGCTTTATATATAGCATGTGGGCTTGATCCACAAAAAGCAACTATCTTTTATCAATCACAAGTTAGTGAGCATGCTATGATGCAATGATTATGTGCTTCAGAAACTACACTTGGTGAATTACAAAGAATGACACAATACAAAGATAAAGCAACCAAATTAAAACAAGGAAATGGAACAAGTAAAATTCCTACTAACTTATTAATGTATCCTACATTAATGGCTGGTGATATCTTGCTTTACAACCCAGATTTAGTGCCAATTGGTGAAGACCAAACTCAACATTTAGAGTTAACTAGAAATATAGCCGAAAGATTTAATTCAAAATATAATACAAACTTCACTTTACCTGAAGGATACATTCCAAAAGTGGGAGCTAGAATTAAATCATTAACAGATCCTAATAGCAAAATGTCTAAGAGTGAACACGGAACTAAATCAACTATATACTTACTTGAAAATCCACAACAAGCCTATAACAAGATTATGAAAGCTGTAACAGATTCAGAAGGTAAAGTATATATTTCTAAAGATAAACCTGGTATTTTAAACTTATTAAACATCTATGCAGCTTTAAGCAATGTAACTTTAGAAGAAGCCGAAGCTTTATTTAAAGATAAAGACTATAAAGAATTTAAAGAAGCTGTAGCTACTGTAGTAAGAGATTTATTAATTAATATTCAAGCTAAATACCAAGATGCACTAAAAGTAGCAGATCAAATTACTGATGAAGGAGCAGCTAAAGCTTCACATATTGCATCAGTAAACTTAAATAAATTAATGAAAAAAATGGGCTTATATGCTAAGAAATAACTTGTTAAATCAAGTTTTTCTTTTGCAATTTTTACACCTTATTAATTTAAATTGATAAAATAGCAATATGTTAAGAATTATTGCAGGAAAATACCGTGGTTTAAAAATAGAACAACCAGATGCTAAATATACTAGACCTACAACGGATAAAGTTCGTGAGGCTGTATTTTCATCACTTCAATTTAAGATACAAGATGCAACCTGTTTAGATTTATTTGCAGGTTCAGGGGCTTGAAGTATAGAAGCTATATCACGTGGAGCTAGTTTGGTTACAGCTATTGAAAAAAATAAAGTTGTGTTTAAAACAACTAGAGATAATATTTCAAGAATACAAGAAAAAGATGCGATCAATCTAATTAATGATGATGCTTCATTGTTCTTAGATAAAAGTAACATGCAGTATGATTTTGTTTTTATTGATGCGCCTTTCATACAGTATGAACTAGTTTCTCAATGTTTACAAAAGCTGGTTGATAATAAATTATTAAAGGAAGATTTTGAAATTATCCTTGAAACTGATGATTTTAGCAAAATAACCTTGCCAGAAGGCTTAAAAGTATATAAGAACAAAAAATATGGAAAGATAGAGATATTATATTTATGTCAAAACTAAATCAAATTAAAGTAGGTGATAAATTAGAAGTAACTTGTAGCGAATTAAGCTATGAAGGTTTAGGTGTAACACGTTTAGAAAATGGTTATTCTATATTTACAAGCAACCTATTTATGAACGAAAAAGCCCTTGTGCAAGTTGTAAAAGCAACAAGCAAATTTGCATTTGCTAAAGTAATAAACCTAATTACAAAATCATTAGATCGTAATGGAATTCAACGCGATTGCTATAATTCTGCGCCTTTAATAAATTTAAAATATGATAAACAAATTGAGTTTAAGAATAATTATTTAGCAAAATTACTTTCTTGAAATCTAGGCCAAGATATTTTAAATTCTTATCAACATTTTAAATGTTCACCCCTACACGAGAACTATAGAAATAAAGTAAGATATCCTTTATATATTAAGGAAGAACATTTAGTTCTAGGTGAGTTTGTTATTAAATCTAATAATCTTCACTTAGCTAATAACTATTCTCAAAATAATCAATGTATTAATAATACATTAGATTATATTTTGCAAGCTATAAATACTTTTATCATTACAAGCAAGAAGCAAAAGAATTTCAAAATGTTTGAAGAAATAATAATAAGAGCTAATGATGATGAAAAATTATCAGTAGCGCTTAAAATAAATTCTGATTATGATCTTCCGACAAAATTAGTTAATAATTTAAAAGAAAACACCAACATCATAGACTTAAATGTAATTAAGAAAGATAAAATCATTAATTTATATAAGGTTGATAATTTTTATATGAAATTAAATGATTTAAGTTTTAATTGTAATATTAATTCATTTTTCCAAATTAACTCTTCTGTGGCTGGTTTAGTTTTTAACAAAATTAAAGATTTAGTTTCTCAACTAGACAGTAAATATGTTTTAGATGCTTACTGTGGTGTAGGAGTAATAGGCCAACTAACATCAGGTGATAAAGAAATATTGGGAAGTGATATAGTTCCTTCAGCAATTTGTGATGCTGATAAAAATGCAAACATGAATGGCATAAAAGCTAAATATTTTGTCGGTGATTCTGCTACAGTCTTTAAAAAACAAGTAAAAGATTTAAGTAATACAATTTTAATCTTAGATCCACCACGAGCTGGTATTAGTTCGGATTTTATAACTTGAATAAAAGAAAATAAAATCAAGAATGTTGTTTATATGTCTTGTGATCCAAAAACGTTAGTAAGAGATTTAAAATTATTACTAACTGATTACGAAGTAACCTATATCCAAGGTTTCGATATGTTCCCTAATACAGCTCATATTGAAACATTAGTCTCATTAAAACTAAAATAAAGCTTCAACCAAAAGGAAAAAATATGAAATTGAATTGGAAAGCAACACTATCGGTAGTTATTTCACTAGTTTTTGCAGGTTGTGCTGCTACAGGAATAGCGTTAAAGTTTGAACACAGATTATCTTTAAGAAAAACTCGCCAAGAAAACAAGGATAAATTAAATGATTTAGTCGCAGAATTAAAGAAAAAAAGCAATGAGCTTTACGAAGCTGCTCAAAGCAATAATTATGTTTATTATATGAATGAAATTAAGTCATATGAAAAAAGACTTGATGATGAAATTAAAGAGCTAGAAGATGATTTACTATTTGGACTAAATATTACTAAAGTAAGATATGAAATAGAACTCGAAACATTTGAAGATGAATTGAATAGGGTTAATAATTTGAAAGAAAATTTAAAATATGCCTCAAATAAAATTCAGATCATTAATGAGTGAATTAACAAGAAAGATAGCAAAATTAAAGAGATTTTAATTAAAAATAATAAGATGGTTCAAATTTTATCTTGGGTCCAAAATTGAAACTCTTTCTCTATAAATGATAATGGTATAAAGTTTGGGCTTATGAAGTGATTTATCGATATACTTTCTAGCGAAAAAATTACTAATAGCACATCTGATAAGCAAGTTTATCAAGAGCTTCTAAATACCATAGAAGAAAAGCATAAAATACTTGGCGTTAGAGCTAAAGAAAATGTAAGAAATAAAGCTGATGAAATAATTAATCAAGCTAGAGAAATATTTAGCCAAGAAATGACTGTAGAATCATTTAATAAATTTGTGGATTTAATTGAGAAATATTTAAATCTTTACTATAAAAATATATCATCACTAAATACTGAACCAGATTTATCAGATATCTACAACAAGAAAAAAGATACACTAGAAACCTTTATGAGATATGAACCTTTTAAGAATAAATATCAGGATGCCGTAAATAAAAATGCATCTATTGTTAAAGTAGATCCAAAAGTAAGCGAAGAAGAAAAACAAAAACAATATTGAAAATTTATTCAGTTTGTAAATCCGATTTTGCGTGATGGTTACCTATTACTAGGTTTTCACCTTGAACCATATAAACAATTTAAAGAGATTAAAACACAATTCTATAATTTCATTGCAAACGAAATTAATAATTCTGATTTAAAGTTTAATGCTTTAAATGAAGCTAAAGAAATCATATTTAAATACACTAATGAGTATGTTTTAAATAAAGACAAATTACAAGATTTTAGTGCAATTGTAAATAATTATAAAAATGAACTAGAAGAATTTAAGACAAAGTACCAATCTCAATTAGGGTAAATTTATCTTTCAAACATCTATTTATCAAAATATATTTGGCTTAAATTCTCGAGTTTATAAGGCAAATGAAAATAGAAATAATTTAAATTAAAATTCTCTATTTTTTGAGATATGAAATTTAAAATACGATAAAATTTAATTAATATTTTAAATAAGGAGATCTTATGTTTGAAAACATAAAAAACAATAAAGTTAATGAAAAAGATATCTGTAATTTAGCTGCTATTATTGATGCTTTTGGTGGATTTGATAATATCCTTGCTTTCAATAACTCAGTATCTCAATTAAGATACGATGTTAAAAACATTGCGCTAGTAAATGTTGAAGAACTAAAAAGACTTGGAGCTAGTGATGTTAAGGTGTTTGATGCTGCTAAACACGTTCAAGTTACATTCCCTTGTGCTGAAGAATTAAATTGCTTTATTAAATGTAATAAAGAACAATTAAAACCATTATGTTCTTCAGTTGAAACAAACAACGATGCACACTGTGGATGTGCTAAATCAGAAACAAAAGTAGAAGTATCATCTCAAATAGATGTATTAGCGCCTGTTACTGGTGAAGTATTTGCTTTAGAAGAATTAAATGATGGTGTATTTTCTAAAGGACTTGTAGGTAAAGGTTTTGGTATTAAATTAAGCAATGGAACAAAAGCAGAAGTTGTGGCTCCATTTGATGGAAAAATTGCTATGATGCCTGCTAATAAGTCACAAATTATTTTATCTAATTCAAGTAATGGAGCAGAAGCAGTTATTTTATTCGGAAAAGATAGCTATAAACTTGATGGTATCGGATTTAAATCACATGTTGCATTAAATGATTCAGTAAAAGCTGGTGATAAATTATTTGAACTAGACTTAACAAGATTTAATAATGAAAACATTAATAAAGATGTCTTATTTGTATTAACAGAAGATTCAAAATTCCAAGAAATTTCTTCATTAGAAGCTAAAGCTACTGTTGGAAAGAAATTATTTACTTTAAAATAAGTTATATTATTAAAGCGTAGGGCGACCTATGCTTTTATTTTTGACCTATTTTATGTTAATGACAAAAAATCTACTTTTCAGTAGATTGGATTATATTCTATAAAAACATAGACAAATACCTATGCTTTTACATCTATGGACAAGGGTTATTTGTCTAATGCAACAATAGCAAAACGATTTTTACCAGCCATATCTTTATATATTTCTATATTATATTTTTCCTTTAATTGATTTCAATATTCTATATGAAATGGATTTATTTCAAAAAATATTTTGCCACCTTTATTTAGATATTTAGGTGCTTGGCGAATAATTGTATCATAAAAGTAAAATCCATCTTGTGGTGCATATAAAGCATGAAGTGGTTCAAATTTAGTTACTGAAGTAGATAATTCTTCGGTTTCTTGGATATAAGGTGGGTTAGAAACGATAACATCAAATTTTTGATTTATATTGCTGAATAAATCGCTTTGAATAATGTTAATCTCGACTCCGTTACTTAATACATTTTCGTTACTTTGAGCAATAGCTTCTGAATCTATATCACTTGCTGTAAGGCTTCATGATGGATTTGCTTTTTTGAGAGCTACTGCAATAAATCCAGAACCAGTGCATAAATCTAGTACTTGTAGATTTTCTCTACCTTTGTTTTTTTCTTCGACTAATAAAATTAATTCTTCAGTTTCGTATCTTGGGATAAGTACTTTGTGATTAATGCTAATACGAACATCATGCATATCAACATATCCCATAATTTTTTGAACAGGCATTCCTTGAGCTAAGAGTTCTAATTCAAAAGAAGATACAGTTTGAGGCAAACCATATCTTCTTTTTTCAAGTAATAAATCTTCTTTAGTAGGCATTAAATTCCTGCTTCAGCAATTTTTTCGTTTTGCTCTTCAGCAAGGAGTGCATCGATAATTGAATTAAGTTTTCCTTCCATTACAGGGAGTAAACTTGTTGAGTAAGAAATTCTATGATCTGTAACTCTATCTTGAGGGTAGTTATATGTTCTAATTTTTTCACTTCTAGCACCTGAACCAGCTAATTTACGGTATCCTGATTCTTCGGCTTGTTTCTTTTGAAGTTCGATATCATAAAGTTTTGATTTAAGAACTCTGAAAGCGATATCTTTGTTTTGGATTTGGTTTTTACCTTCTTGACAAGTAACAACAATTCCTGTAGGTAAGTGTGTAAGTCTAACAGCTGAGTCAGTAGTGTTAACTGATTGTCCACCGTTACCACTTGAACGATAAACATCAACTCTAACATCTTCTGATTTAATTTCGATATTAATATCATCATCAATTTCAGGCATAACTGTAACAGTAGCTGTTGAGGTATGAACTCTACCCTTTGTTTCAGTTACAGGTATTCTTTGTACACGGTGTACTCCAGATTCAAACTTAAGTTTTGAATAAGGTTTGTTTCCTTTAACTGAAAAAACAACTAAAGTAAATCCACCAGCTTCAGCTGCACTTGATTCAAGAAGTGTGAGTTTCATATCGTTTTGACTAGCTCATTTAGAATACATTCTAAATAAGTCACCTGCAAAAATATTTGCTTCATCTCCCCCTGCTGCTCCACGGATTTCAACAATAACGTCCTTGTCATCGTTTTCATCTTTAGGAAGGATTAAAATCTTTAATTCATCAGTTAATTGAGACATTTTGCTTTCAGCTTCTACAATTTCCATCTTAACTAATGAAATAAGTTCTTCATCACTTTCCTTAAGCATTTCTTTAGCATTTTTTAGATTGCTTTCAGCTTCTAAATAAGAATTAAAAGCATCTACGATATCTTGAATTGAGTTGATTTCCTTATTAATTTTTGTGTACTTTTTAATATCACCGATAACTTCAGGATCTTGAAGTTGTTTTTCTAATTCATCGTGTTTTTGTTTGATTTGCATCAAAGAGTTATACATAGTTGTTTCCATAATGTATATTTTAACATATAGCCCGATTTTTAAGACTATTTTTTAAGCCTATAATGTAGAAATTGCTAGAAAAATCTTGTTAGAGGAAGTATCTAATTCAACAAAATAAACAAAACGACTTTTAGCTAAAAAATGCCTATAATAAATTTTTTAATAAGACTTGCTTGATGTAGTCTAGTGCTTCGCACTTACGCTTATGTAAGGTGATTAAGCTGTCTAATTTTTGATAAAACATTCTAATTTTAGTTGCCTCATTTTTATTAGGGACTAGAACAGAAGTTGTTTGAACATATGAAATATAATGTCTAGCATGTCCATTAATGATAAACCTTGTATTCTTCAATAAATAATAATTAAACATTAGATCATCACCATTTTTTCTGTTGGTTAATATTTTTAAAGCCGAAGAATTAATCATAAAAGGAAAAGAAACGTATTTTGTATCTAATGTAAAATCATCGAATAAAATACAATGACCTTTATTATAAATATTGGTTTCATTAGTGTATCCAAGTATAAATGCCTTGTTTGCAGTTAGCACTGGAATATTACCATCGGATTCTACTGAACCTTTAATCATATAATTATCAGGTCTTTCAAACTGTAATATTTCGTTTATATAACGCTTTTCCCAAGTGTTAGTAATTTTGAACTGCTAATAGGCTTAAATAATTGAAATTTTCGAGTTTAAAAAGTAAATTACTAACGCTTATAAAAGGTAATTATATTTGTAATGTTTTCAAAAAAGTTAACTATTAAATTAGTTTCGTTTTTGGAAGGAAAATACGAAACATAATTTTCAATAATAGATTTATTTAAATTACCTATTGAGCCATTCCCACCCAAACTATTTAATTTAATATATTCTTTGTAATTATTTTGTTGAAATATAATATTAATAATTTTGCTAAACTCAAGGGACCTAATTAATAACATAAACCCACCTGCTACAGCATAATTCGACTTAATTTCAGGTATAAAAGCATGCTTTCCAATTAATTCAGATGAACCGGAAGCTGCTGTTACTAAAATATCACCAGATTCTACAAAAGGAACATTAATGCAATTTTGTTCTACAAAAATATCATCATCGCTCTCAATAAATTGATTATCTAAAACATTTGAAGATCTTAATACTTTTACACCATTTCAATTAGATATATTTTTAGGCGAAAATGTAAGACCTCTATAAATTGCACACATTGTATCCAGTTTCTGCTTTTCCCAAGCGAAAATGTTATATTGGTAGTCTGAAATAAAGAATAAGGCAAAAAATACAGTTGCTAATTTAGCAACTATATTAACAAAACATTTTTTCTAATAAAAATTGTTTAATATTTTCGAGTTTTTCGCACTTACGCTTATGTAAGGTGAGCAGTTCATTAATTTTATTAAAAATAGCACCAATTTTTGATTGTTCTTCATAATCTTCAGGGATAACTAAATCCATTTCTAAAACTCTAGTTTTTGAAATATTATATCTTGAGATTCCTTGAGCTATTGTATTCATATACTTTCGAATACTTTTGGATCTTAAATAATATGCTAAAAACTTCAAATTATGAGATGCGATTTCAGTAAGTCTAAAGCCAAAGCAAAAACTGTTTAGGTATATATTAGAGGCATTCCCGAGTCAAATAGACGACATTCCAACTTCTTCAGGAGTTTCAGATGAAACTGTAAAAAGAATATCCCCAAATTTAACTTGATTTTGCTTGTTATCTATACCTATTTTTTCTAAATACTCATTATCAGTTATCGGGTTATTGAATACATTTAAATATGGTATATATTTAGCATCACCGTATCCAAAATCATCTTTAGTTTTGTTAGTTAGACCTTGAAATACGTTACCTAGATTTTTTAGTTTTTGCTTTTCCCAAGTGTTAGTAAATCCTTTGAATCTTATTGCAGGAAAT
Source organism: Mycoplasma tracheobuteonis (assembly GCF_054456995.1). Taxonomy (NCBI): domain Bacteria; kingdom Bacillati; phylum Mycoplasmatota; class Mollicutes; order Mycoplasmatales; family Mycoplasmataceae; genus Mycoplasma; species Mycoplasma tracheobuteonis. Next base: position 15,544 of record NZ_JBTKTG010000012.1, read on the forward strand.
TGTTCGCCATCGCTTACAAACATTTTTTCTAATAGTGATTTTTTTAGATTTTCAAGCTTTTCAGACTTACGCTTATAAAAGGTGATTAGATTAGTTATTTGATCAAAAAATATAGATAT